>CAMFLJ010000314.1 GCA_945957335.1 uncultured Actinomycetes bacterium
CCGAGGCCGACGAGGCCGAGGCCCGGGCCCTCGCCATCCCCGACTACGACAACCTGTCGGCGTCGCAGGTGGTGCCCCGCCTCGACGGGCTCACCCCCGACGAGCTCGAGGCCGTGCGGCGCTACGAGCGCAAGCACCGGCACCGCAAGACCATCCTCAACCGGGTCGCCCAGCTCCAGGCCGACACGGCCTGACCCGGTGGAAGCCGCCCGGCCGGCGGGCGCCGGCGACCTGCCCGCGCTGGCCCGCCTCGCGGCCGACGCCGTCGCCGAGCTCGTCCCCCAGCGGGGTGGCGAGATGTGGGCCCGCACGATCGGGCGCCGCCCTCCCTACGAGGAGGGCCTGGCCGCGGCCATCGACGACCCCGACGCGCTGGTGCTCGTCGGCACCATCGACGGCGCGGCCATCGGCTATGCCGTCGCGCGCCTCGACGTGATGGCCGACGGCGCCGGGCTCGTCGTGATCGACGACCTCTTCACCGAGCCCGAGGGCCGGGCCGTTGGGGTAGGCGAGGCCATGCTCGAGGCGATCATCGCCTGGGGCACCGAGCGGGGAGCGGCCGGCATCGACGCCGTGGTGCTGCCCGGCACCCGCGACACCAAGAACTTCTTCGAGTCGTTCGGCCTGAAGGCCCGGGCCCTCGTCGTGCACCGGGAGCTGCCATGACCGTCCGCCCCGAGCTCTCCGTCGGCGCCGTGGTCGTCCACGACGGCTCGCTGCTGCTCGTCCGCCGGGGCCACGGGCCCGCGGCGGGGGAGTGGTCGGTGCCCGGCGGGCGGGTCGAGTGGGGCGAGATGCTGGCCGAGGCGGTCGTGCGCGAGGTGGCCGAGGAGACCGGCCTCGAGTGCGTCTGCGGCGAGCTGCTCGGGTGGGTCGAGATCATCCAGAGCGACCACCACTTCGTCGTGCTCGACTTCGTGGCCACCGTGCTCGAGCACGGCGAACCCGTGGCCGGCGACGACGCCGCCGAGGTGCGGTGGGTGCCGGTCGACTCGGTGCTCGAGCTGAACCTGGTCGACGGCCTGGCGGAGTTCCTGCACGAGCACGGCATCCTCGACGCCTTCACCTGAGCCCGTCACCTCGTCGCTGCGACCCAGGCCCGGACGCGGTGAGGGCCTCGCCGCGGCGAGGCCCTCGACCCCTCACCGGCCCACGTGGTCAGGTCAGGCCTGACGACGTGAGCCAGCGAGGGCAGTTGTGGCGGTGGGTGGGCCTCAGCGGGCCTTCCACTCCGGCGGGCGCTTCTCGATGAAGGCGGTGAGGCCCTCCTTGGTGTCCTCCGAGGAGAGGATCTCCATGAAGGCCTTGCCGGTGTTCTTCTTGATCGTGGCCTCGTCGTCCCAGTCGGCGTCGATCACCAGCTGACGGCTGGCCCACACCGCGAGGGGGGCGTTGGCGGCGATCTTCTCGGCCAGCTCCATTGCCCCGGCCAGGGCCTGGCCCGCCTCGGTGACCTTGTTGACCAGGCCGAGCTCGTAGGCCCGCTCAGGGCTCAGGGGCTCTCCGGTGAGGGCGACCTCGAGGGCGACGTTCTTGCCGATGACCTTGGGCAGCCGGTAGAGGCCGCCACCGGCCGCCACCAGGTTGCGCTTCACCTCGGCCAGGCCGAAGGCGGCGTTGGTGGAGGCGACGATCATGTCGCAGGCCAGGGCGATCTCGCAGCCACCGGCGGTGGCCAGGCCGTCGACGGCGGCGATGACCGGCTTGCGGCGGGGGTAGTCGGTGAACCCGCCGAAGCCGCCCTTCGGGGTGGCCAGCTCGGCGGCGCGGCCCGAGTTGATGAACTTGAGGTCGGCGCCGGCGCAGAACACCGTGCCCTCGGCGGCGAGGACGATGACCCACACGTCGTCGTCGGCCTCGGCCTTGTCGAGGTTCTCGGTCATCGTCTGGGCGACGACGTCGTTGACCGCGTTGCGGGCCTCGGGGCGGTTGATGGTGAGGAGGGCGACGTGGCCCCGGACTTCGTATTCGACCATGGCGGAACACTAGCCAGGGCGATGCCGCGGGCCCCAAGGAGCGCGCCGCTACGCTCTGCGCCGATCGCCATGCCGCCGACCAGTCACGATCCCGGCTCCGGGCACCTCCGCTGCCCGTTCTGCACCGCCTACGAGGTGCAGCGGCTCTACCTCGGCTCGCTCCACCTCGACTCCTGTGAGTGCTCCTCCTGCGGCGCCCGGTGGGACGAGGAGCCCGGCAGCGGCACCTTCCGGGGCCGCGCCTCACGCCCGCGCTCGTGAGCGGTCGTCGCCCCGTCGTCGTCTGCGACCTCGACGGCACCCTGATCGACTCCGACCAGGCGCTGCTCGACCCGTTCCTCGCCATGGGGATCCCGCAGGAGGCGATCCGCTTCGGGCTCCCGGTCGAGGAGGAGTGCGTGCACCACGGCGTCAGCGTCGAGGAGTACGTCGAGCGCTACGACACCGAGGTCGTGCAGCCGTTCCCGGGCGTGGTCGACGTGGTCGCCCGGATCAGTGAGCGGGCCCGGTGGGCGATCTGCTCGAACAAGCACCAGGACTCGGGTCGGGCCGAGCTGGCCCGCCTGGGCTGGGCGCCGGAGGTCGTGATGTTCACCGACGCCTTCGACGGGCCCAAGCGGCTCGGGCCGGTGCTCGACGCCCTGGCCGTGGGCGCGGACGAGGTGGTGTTCCTGGGCGACACCGGCCACGACCGGGCCTGCGCAGCCGAGGTCGGGGCGCGCTTCGCCCTGGCGGCCTGGAACCCACGGGCCGTGGCCCGGGAGGGTGACATCGTGCTCGAGCGGCCCGAGCAGCTGCTGGAGCTGCTCGGGATCGCCTGAGTCAGCTCTCGGCGGGGGCGTCGCCCTCGTCGGTGGCGGCCTCGCCCGCGGCCTCGGTTGCCTGGGGCTCGGGCTCGGCCGCGGGCGCCGCGACAGCCTCGGGTGCGGGCTCGGCGGCGGGAGCCTCCGGCTCGGGCGTGTCGGCAGGGGCCTCGGCCTCGGGCTCGGTCGCAGGGGCCTCGATGGCGGCGGCGGGCTGCTCACCGGCGTCGAGGGCCTCGGGCTGGGGGCCCGGCTCGAGGGCGGCCTCGGGCTGGTCACCGGGCTCGATGGCGGCGGCCGGTGCGTCACCGGTGGGCAGCTCGGCGGGAGCGGCGCCGGCCGGAGCCTCCGCAGCAGGCGCCTCAGCAGCAGGCGCCTCAGCGGCAGGCGCCTCTCCGGCGGGAGCGGAGCCCGGAGCGGGCGGGACCGGCTTGGGCGGCTTGGGCTTGCCCTTGCCGCGGCCGCGGTTGCCTCGTGCCGGGGCGGCGGGGGCCTCGATGCCGAACAGGGCGGCGATGGTGGGGATGCGCGATGCGAGCTTCTTCACCGCGGCCAGCAGCTCGGGGGTGGGCTCGGCCGGGATGCCCTGGGGCGTGACCTGGCCCCGGACGGGCGAGTACGCCAGCGCGTCAAGGACGGTGGCGTAGCGGTCGGAGCCGGTCTCGGCCGTGAGGGACTTGGCGGTCTCGTCGGCCAGGCGGGTGGCGAGCTCGGCCGGGAACGGCGTGCCCGCCTTGGGCGGCCGGGAGCTGACGCGCAGCGCCCGCACCGTGCGGCCCGAGGTGAGGGTCTCGTCGATCTCGGCGAGCCAGGCAGTGTGCTCGGCGTCGACCCGCTCGGCCAGGCCGGTGCGGAGCTTCTCGGCGAGCTCACGGGTCTCTTCGTCGCGGGCGGCGGCGTCGGCGGCGACCACGACCGAGCGCAGGTCGCGCAGGTCGAGCTCGGCCATGTCGGCCAGGGCGGCCTCGGCCTTGTCGCGCCACTCCGCGGTGCGCAGGGCCGGCATGAGCTGCTCGGCCAGGGCGACGAGCGGGGCGTCGTTGATCTCGGGCTTGCCCTCGGCCTTGTTCTGCTCGTTCTGCTTCTCGACGGCCTGGCGGACGGCCGGGATGCCGCCCTTCAGGACCTGCTCGGCCACCGGCTTCTGCTCCTCGGGCAGCCCGGCGAGCACCTCGTTGCGGTGGGTGCGGGCGGCCCGGAGGCGCTTGGGCTTCGGCTTGGGCTCCGGAGCCGGGCGGGGCGGGCGGGCGGGCCGCTCGCGGCGCTCACCCGAGGGGCCGTCGCCGTCGCGGCGGGGTCGACGCTCGCGGTCGCCGCCGGGGCGGCCATCACGGTCGCCGTCGCGGCGCGGCCGGCGGTCGCGGTCGCCGTCGCGGCGGCCTCGGCCCTTGGGCGCCAGCTGCGTGGTGACGAGCTCCTCGTCGCCCCGGCGCGGCGGGCCGGTGATCTCGATGCGCTCGGGCTCCTTG
>CAMFLJ010000315.1 GCA_945957335.1 uncultured Actinomycetes bacterium
CATGTACCTCGCGCCCCAGGCCGGCCACGCCCCGCACCTCGTGCCCCTGGAGTGGGCCGACCGCTACAAGGGCGTGTTCGACCAGGGGTACGAGGCCATCCGTGAGGGCATCCTCGCCCGCCAGATCGAGCTCGGCCTCCTGCCCGAGGGCACCCGCCTCTCGTCGATCAACCCCCACGGCGAGCCGGGCCGCACCGGCCCCGACGGCCAACCCTGGCCGATGCTCGACACCGTCCGCCCGTGGGACACCCTCGACGACGACGAGAAGCGCCTGTTCGTCCGGATGGCCGAGGTCTTCGCCGGCTACATCTCGTACTACGACGACCGGCTCGGCAAGGTGCTCGACCACCTCGAGGAGAGCGGGCAGCTCGACAACACGCTGATCATCGTGGTGTCCGACAACGGCGCCAGCGGCGAGGGTGGCCCGAACGGCTCGTTCAACGAGTGGCGGTTCTTCAACGGCGTGCCCGACACGACCGAGACGACCCTGCCGCACATCGACGAGCTCGGCACCCCGGCCTCCAACAACCACTACAACACCGGGTGGGCCTGGGCCCTCGACACGCCGTTCCCGTACTGGAAGCGCTGGGCCGGCGCCGAAGGCGGCACGGCCGACATGCTCATCGTCTCGTGGCCCGAGAGGATCGCGCCGAGCGACGAGGTGCGACCGCAGTACGTGCACGCCGTCGACGTGGTGCCGACGATCTACGACCTGCTCGGCATCGAACCGCCCGCCGTGCTCAAGGGCTATCCCCAGTTCCCGATGGAGGGCGAGAGCTTCGCTGCCGCGCTCACCGACCCGACGGTGCCCGGCAAGCGGACCCAGTTCTATTCGATGCTCGGCCAGCGGGCGCTCTACCACGACGGCTGGCTGCTCACCTCGGTCCACCCGCCCCTGAGCGGGTGGGGCAACTTCGAGAAGGACCAGTGGGAGCTGTTCCACCTCGAGACCGACCGTGCCCAGTCGAACGACGTCGCAGCCGACCACCCCGACCAGGTCGAGCGCATGAAGGGCCTGTGGTTCTACTACGCGGGCATCTACAACGGCCTGCCGGTGGACGACCGCTCGGCGATCGAGCAGGTCCTCGCCGAACGCCCGCACGGGGCGCCTGACCGGGACCGCTATGTCTTCTACCCGGGGGCATCGGACGTGCCCGAGTCCGCGGGTCCGCAGATCCCGGGACGCTCGTACACCATCGCCGCGGGCGTGAAGCTCGATGGGACGGCGGTCGAGGGTGTGGTGTGGGCGGCCGGAGGCGTGCCCGGCGGCCACTCGCTCTACGTCAAGGACGGCGTGCTGCGCTACACGTTCAACTGGGTCGGCACCCACCTCCAGGACGTGGTCGCCACCACTCCGCTCACCGAGGGAGCCCACGTCCTCGCGGCAGAGTTCGTCGCCGAGGGACCGAGCAAGGACCCGGCGATGCCCGGAGCGGTCGGCACGCTCACGCTCTACGTCGACGACGTGGCGGTGGGGTCGGGTGCGATCACCACCCAGCCCGGCTACTTCTGCCTGACCGGCGACGGCATCTGCGTCGGCAGGGACAGCGCCTCGGCGGTCACGCCGGAGTACCAGGCGCCCTTCCCCTTCGCCGGCGGCACGATCGAGAAGGTCGTGGTCGACGTCTCCGGCCACCGATACGTCGACCACGAGGCGCAGGTCAGAGGCTGGTTCCTGCTCGACTGAGGTCGGTTCGCCCGTCCGACCGCCGGCCACTCGGCCGGCCGGCGGTCGAAGGGCGCTCAGCCCTCCGGCGGAGGAGTTGCCGGGGGCGGGGACGACGGCAGGCCTGCAGCGGGGGCGGCGTCGAAGGCGTCGATCACCGCGGGTGTGGAGTCGAAGTAGGCGTCGGTGCCCAGCAGGTCGGTGATGCCGAAGCGGTCGAGCTCGGCGCGCACGGCGGCCATCGCCTCGGAGACGACCAGGCGCACACCCCGACCTTCGAGCTCCTCGTGGAGCGACTTCAGCGTCTCGGCGCCCGTGTAGTCGACGTCGGGCAGCGACGACAGGTCGAGGCACAGCCACCGCAGCGGAGGCTCGCCCTCGGCGCTGAACGAGAGCACCTCCTCGCTGAACCACTCGGCATTGGCGTAGTAGAGCGGTGCGGCGAAGCGGTAGACGACCAGGCCGTCCTCGGTGCGGGCGGTGGGCACGGCGACGGTGCCGGTGAAGCCCCGGCCCGAGGCCTCGGGCTCGAGCACCGTTGTGGGCGGCCGGTAGGAGCGCCGGATGTGGTCGACCACCGAGGCCACGATGGCGATCACGATGCCCTGCTCGACGCCCACGAGCACGACGACGGCGGCGGTCAGCGTGGCGACCACGAACTCGTCGCGGCGCAGGCTCAGGATGCGGCGCATGCCCTTGAGGTCGATGAGCTCGATCCCGATGAGGAACACCACCGCGGCGAGCACCGCCTTGGGCATGTAGGAGAGCGGCGCGGTGAGGAAGAGCAGCACGATGCCGACGACGATCGCCATCGTCACCTGCGCGACCTGGCTCTTGCCGCCGGCGCTGTCGACCATCTGGGTCTTGGTCGGGCTGCCGTTCACCACGAAGGTGCCGGTGAGGCCGGCGCCGATGGCTGCGGTGCCGAGGCCGACGAGGTCGACGTTCTCGTCGAAGGCGTCGTTGTACTTGGCGGCGTAGGCCCGTGAGGTCGCCGCGCTCTGGGCCAGGATCAGCACGAAGATCGACACCGCCGTGCCCATGAGGTTCGGGATGTCGCTCCAGGAGATGTCGGGGCGGGCGATGTGGGGCAGGCCGCCGGGCACGTCGCCGAGCGTCGCCACGCCGTGGGTGACGAGGTCCCACTTCCAGCTGATGAAGATGGCCCCGATGACGGCGATCAGGGCCCCGGGGACCTTCGTGGTGATCTTCTTGGCGCCGAGGATCACGATCAGCACGCCGGCCGACACCGCGAAGGTGGTCCAGCTGACGTCGCCCAGGTTGCCGAGGGTGCTGATCAGCTTCCCGATGGTGTTGTCGAAGGTGTGGGAGCCGATGGTGACGCCCTTGCCCTCGCTCACCCCGAACAGGCCCCCCACCTGGCCGGCCGCCACCTGGATGCCCACGCCGGTGAGGAACCCGACGAGCACGGTGCGCGACAGGAAGTCGGCGATGAAGCCGAGGCCGATCAGCCGGGCCAGCAGGAGCAGCACGCCGGCCATGAGCGCCAGCGCCCCGGCGAGGGCGACGTACTGCGGGCTCGCCACCGCGGCCATCCCCGCGAGGCCGGCGGCCATCACGGCGGCGGTAGCCGAGTCGGCGCCCACCACGAGGTGGCGGGACGAGCCGAACACGGCGAAGAGCAGGACCGGCACGAGGATCGTGTAGAGGCCGGTGATGACCGGCATCCCCGCGATCGACGTGTAGCCCATGACCTCGGGGATCGCGAGAGCCGCGAGCGTCACGCCCGCGATGATGTCGACGGGCAAGCGCGCCTTGTCGATCGGCAGGAGGCCCTGGAAGAAGGGCATCCGGTGCTTGGTGGTGGCGACGGGAGCGGCCGGGGCCACCCCCTCGTCGGGCCCGGTGTTCGCCATGGGCGGACGGTACCCGTGAGAGGTGAGCCGGTTCATCACCCTCAGGGGATGAGGCGCCAGCGGCGGCTGCCTAGGGTGGCCGGGTGACCGTCGTGCGCCGCCTCAGCGATCTCCCCGACGGTCGCTTCGCGCCCGACGAGCCCGTGATCGCGCTCACCTTCGACGACGGGCCCGGAGCCGCGACCGACGCAGTGGCCACCGCCCTGGCCAAGCTCGACGCCCGAGGGACGTTCTTCGTGGTGGGCTCGGTCGCCCAGGAGGAGCCCGACCTCCTCGCGGCACTGGTCACCGCCGGCCACGTGGTCGGGGGCCACTCGTGGTCGCACGGCCGCATCGACGACGCGACCGACGCCGAGCTGGCCGAGGAGGCCCTGCGCACGTCGATGCTCATCGAGGACGCCACCCGGGCCCCCGCCCCGCTGTTCCGCCCGCCGTACCGCAGGGTCGACGCGCCCCGGTGGGACTCGGTGGTCGCGCCCCTCGGCCTGCAGACGGTGACGTGGAGCGTCGACCCGCGCGACTGGGCCCTCACCGACCCGGTGGCCATCGCCACCGCGGCGCTCGACCACCTGCACCCCGGCGCCATCGTGCTGCTCCACGACGGCGGTGGCGACCGGACGGCCACCCTCGAGGCGGTGCCGCTGATCGTCCACGGGGCGCGGCTCGCGGGCTACCGGCTCGTCACCCTCTGAG
>CAMFLJ010000316.1 GCA_945957335.1 uncultured Actinomycetes bacterium
CCGAAGGGCGGCACGAGCGGCACCCGCTCACCCTCGCGCATGGCCGGGCCGTAGGGGGTGGGCTCGCCGGCGCGTGCGACGAAAATGATCTCGTCGACGGTGCGGGCTGTGAGCACGGCCTCGGTGCCGAGCTCGGCGGCGAGTGGCGCCAGCAGCTCGCGTGCGGCCTCGATGCCCGGGTGGTGCTCGAGCGCCACCACACCGGCCACCACCAAAGCCGGCCCGAGCGAGTAGGCCTTGGTGACGGGGTGGCGGGTGACGTGGCCGCTCTCCTCGAGCACGGCGAGCACGGCGTGGGCCGAGCCCAGGCTCATGCCGGTGCGGCGCACGAGCTCGGTGAGGGTGAAGCGCTCGTCGGGGTGGGTGACGAGCAGGTCGAGCACCTGGACGGCGCGGGCGGCGGCGGGGGCGGGACGGGCCACGGGTCTCCGGGGTGAGGCGGGGGAGGGGGAGCGGGCGCTCGGTTGACCGGGCAACGGGGAGTGCCTACGGTCACAACACCATAGCGAAGAAGACTTCGCAATTGCGAAACTCTGCGGAGGAGACCCCGTGAAGCTCGACCTGCTCTACGAGTTCCAGCCCAAGATCGGCCCCTACGACGAGCCCTTCCCCTACGGCCAGAAGAAGGCCGAGCAGGCCACCTACGACGAGGCCATCGCCGAGATCCGCTTCGCCGACACGCTGGGCTTCAACACCGTGTGGTGCGTCGAGCACCACTTCCGCGACGGCCGCTCGGCGTGCCCGAGCAACGAGGTCGTGCTCGGCGCCCTCTCGACCATCACCGAGAACCTCCGCCTCGGCTTCGGCGTGAGCCTGATGCCGCCGGGCTTCCAGCACCCGGCCCGCGTGGCCGAGAAGGTCGCCACCGTCGACGTGCTCTCCCACGGCCGCGTCGAGTGGGGCACCGGCCGCTCGACCCCGATGGAGCAGCTGGCCTTCGGCGTGCCCGCCGACGACCGCAGCCGCGACATGTGGCGCGAGGCCGTCGAGTTCGTGGTGGCGGCGTGGACGCAGGAGTCGCTCTCCTGGGACAGCGACCTCATCACGTTCCCCGAGCGCAAGCAGTGCCCCAAGCCCTACCAGGACCCCCACCCGCCGGCATGGCTCGCCGCCGCCAGCGCCCCCTCCGCGGTGGCCGCCGGCAAGCTCGGGTTCGGCCTCCTGTCGTTCGCCCTCATGCAGCCGGTCGAGGTCATGGCCGACGTCATCAACCAGTACCGCGCCGCCCAGCTCGAGGCCGAGATCGAGGGCATCCAGCCGCTCACCAAGGTGCGCAACGACCGCGTCGGCGCCTACACGCTCGTGCACTGCGTCGACGACTGGGACACCGCCGTGCACGACTACCTCTGGGACTCGATCAGCTGGTGGTACCGCCACCTCGCCGAGTTCACCCTCCAGTGGGAGGCGCCCAACCTCACACCCGAGGAGCAGGCCGAGGTGTTCCCGCTCCTGCAGGGCATCCTCGCCGGCGAGGTCGACGTCCAGAACTACATCGACCAGGACATGATCGTCGTGGGCACCCCCGAGCAGTGCCTCGAGAAGATCATCCGCTACGACGAGGCGGGGGTCGACCAGCTGCTCTGCTACGTGCAGTTCGGCCGGGTGCCCCACGAGCAGGTGCTGCGCAGCCTCGAGCTGCTCGGCACCCAGGTGATCCCCGAGCTCGAGAAGCGCGGCCACCGGGTCGACGCCCGCGCCGCGCTGGCCGGCTGAGGCAGGATCGCACCATGGACATGATCTCCGGCATCCGCAACCAGGCGGCCAACGGCGAGCCGCAAGGCACCGCCGGCCCCGACGGGCGGCCCTACCTCTCCGACGAGCTGGCCCAGCAGTTCTCCCTCAAGGGCCGCACCGCGGTCATCACCGGGGCGGCACGCGGCATCGGCCGCCAGGCCGCCCTCACCTTCACCCAGGCCGGCGCCGACGTGGTGCTCGCCGACGTCGGCACCGAGGGCCTCGAGGAGACCGCGGCTCTGGTCGAGGCGATCGACGGCCGGGCCGTGATCGTCCCCACCGACGTGAGCGACAAGGCCGCGGTGAACGCCCTCGCGGTGGCCGCCATCAAGGCGCGGGGCCGCCTCGACGTGTGGGCCAACGTCGCCGGCATCATCCGCAACTCGTTCATCGTCGACTCCACGCCCGAGGATGTCGAGGCCGTCACCAAGGTGAACCTCTGGGGCACCTACTGGGGCATCGCGGCCGCCGGTCGGGCGATGAAGGACGGTGGCTCGATCATCAACATCGCCTCCACCGGCGGTGAGTTCCCCGGGCCCACGCTCAGCATCTACGGCATGACGAAGGCCGCCGTGATGCACCTCACCCGGATCGCCGCCACCGAGCTCGGCCCGGCCGGCATCCGGGTCAACTCGGTCGCCCCCGGCTTCACCGACACGCCGATGGTGCAGCGCAACTGGACCCGTCCCGACGGCACCGTCGACGAGGAAGCCCGCGACGCGCTGCTCAAGGTGCGCTCCGCCCAGTCGCCGATGAACATCACCGGTACGCCGGAGGACCAGACCTGGGCCATGCTCTACCTCGCCTCGGACGCCTCCCGGTACATGACGGGACAGGTGCTCCGACCGAACGGAGGGGTGGTGATGGCATGACGACCGGTGATCAGTCTCCGATCCCGGACTACCCGTCGATGCTCAGGCTCGACGGGCGCAACTACGTGGTGGCCGGTGCCGGCGTCGGCATGGGACGGCACTCGACCCACGCGCTGGCCCAGGCCGGTGCGGCCAAGATCATCTGCGTCGACGTCGACGCGGGTCGGGCCGACGAGATCGCCGACGAGGTGGGCCGCGACGTCGCCATCCCGTGGGTGGGCGACGTCACCACGCGCGAGGGCGCGGCGGCGCTGGGCGTCTTCGCCGAGCAGGAGCTCGGGAAGATCGACGGCTTCGTCGACATCATCGGCATGGCGAGGTGGGAGTCCATCCTCGACATGACCGACGAGACCTTCGACTGGGAGATCGACATCAACCTGCGCCACGCGTTCCTGCTCTCGCAGGAGCTCGGCCGGCGGATGGTCACCACCGGTGGCGGCACGATGACCTTCATCGCGTCGGTCAGCGGCCTCACCTCGGGCCCGATGCACGCCGCCTACGGCGCGGCCAAGGCCGGCCTCATGGCGTGGGTGCAGACCCTCTCCGAGGAGCTCGGCCCGAAGGGCATCCGCGCCAACGCGGTGGCCCCGGGCACGATCCTGAGCCCGCGCATGGACGCCGTGTTCACCGAGGAGCAGCGTCGGGTCAACGCGGCGCACCCGCCGCTCGGCCGCATGGGCGCCACCTCCGACATCGCGTCGGCGGTGCTGTTCCTCACCAGCGACCTCTCGTCGTACATCTCGGGGCGGACGATCGTGGTCGACGGCGGCGTCGACGCGATGTTCCCGTACCCGACCACGCTGTAACCCGTCGCACCGGAGGGGGAGTGCCGGCCCGCCCGCGAGGGCGGGCCGTGCCGCGCCGGGGCCCGGACGGCCGAGCCGTGCTTTTCCTGCTCGGAGGGCCTCCTGACTAGTGTCCTCAAGGCCCGAGAGACCTCGTCCACCGCTGGAGGACCCCCCGTGAAGACCCCCGTTCGCGTCGCCGTCACCGGTGCTGCCGGCCAGATCGGCTACAGCCTGCTGTTCCGCATCGCCAGCGGCCAGCTGCTGGGCGACGACCAGCCCGTCATCCTCCACCTGCTCGACATCACGCCGGCCCTCGGCGCGCTGAAGGGCGTGGCCATGGAGCTCGACGACTGCGCCTTCCCGCTGCTGCAGGGCATCGTCCAGACCGACGACCCCAACGAGGCCTTCGGCGACGTCAACTACGCCCTCCTCGTCGGCGCCCGCCCCCGCTCGAAGGGCATGGAGCGCAAGGACCTCCTCGAGGCCAACGGCGCCATCTTCACCGTGCAGGGCAAGGCCCTCTCCGACAACGCGGCCGCCGACGTGCGCATCCTCGTGGTCGGCAATCCGGCCAACACCAACGCCCTCATCGCCATGAACAACGCGCCGAACATCGACAACGGCCGCTTCACCGCGATGACCCGCCTGGACCACAACCGGGCGATGGCCCAGCTGGCCCAGAAGACCGGCACCACGGTCAACGACATCACCAAGATGACGATCTGGGGCAACCACTCGGCCACCCAGTACCCCGACCTCTTCCACGCCGAGGTCGGCGGGAAGAACGCGGCCGAGGTCGTCAACGACCAGGACTGGATCGAGAACGACTTCATCCCGAC
>CAMFLJ010000317.1 GCA_945957335.1 uncultured Actinomycetes bacterium
GTGCTCGACCACGACGGCGAGACCGTGCCCGAGCCGCCGCCCGCCCCCGGCCCCGCCGCCGCCCCTGCCGGGCCGGCGTCGACCGACGCGCCGGGGCCGCGCCCGTGGGAGGTCGACAGCATCGAGGCCGACGCCGACGGCGACACCATCGCCATCGCCGCCCCACCCGGCGAGGCCTACGCCCTGCTGCTCGAGGCCGGCGCCCGCATCGGCGGCATCGGCTACGTCGATCGCCACCTCGGCATCCTCGAGCTGATCGTGCGCTTCGAGGGCGGTCCCTCGTGCTCGGTGCTCATCACGCTGCAGGGCCGCGCCTTCGGCACCGACGCGTTCTGCACCATGGAGTCGATCGAGGCGGCACCCACCCCGGCGATCCGGCCCGTGGTCGAGGCCCTGGTCGAGGAGCTGCGCCGGCCGCGCTGAGCGACCTGCTCGACGTCGCACCATCCGCGCGCGCGCGGCCTCCCACCGCGAACATGGTCACCGCACCCGAGGAACCGACCTTTCGAGGGGCTGCCATGACGGAGACCAGCCGGGCCTGGATGCTCGACCCGATCGAGTTCCACCACGACTTCGAGGCGCTGCTGACGGCGCCCGACGGACTCATCGACGTCCGCGACAAGGCCACCGAGATCTGGCACAGCACCGACCCCGCGCTGCAGGCCTACGTCGAGCTGCTGTCGGTCGACCCGGACGGCTGGCGCTTCGAGTGCGAGGACACCCACCTCGTCGAGTGGTACCGGGTGCTCATGGCGCCCTACCTGATCCCCACGCCCGGCCTGCTCTGGCCCGACCGGGTCCGCCGGGGCCTGCCCGAGCTGGGCTGGCACGCCACCGAGGCCCGTCGCCTGGCCAAGGGCCGCGAGCTCATGTGCCTGGCCGAGCGCCACCTCGACGCCCCCGTCGCCGAGCGGCTCCGCCTGCGCTTCGGCTGGTCGACCAAGGGCTGGCTCGACCACGACGACATCACCTCGGCCCTCGATCGCATGCGCCGCCTCGACCGGCACGTCTTCCGCGACCACCAGGACCTCGTGCCCGTGGTCGAGAACGCCTTCCACGTGCTCGAGGCGGCTGCGGCCAAGCCCGACCACGTGTTCCTCACCGTCGTCGACTGACCCGGCGGACCCTCGACCTCAGGTCCCGGTGGAGGTCCGACGACCCCGTCGGGGCTCGACCTCCACCTCCGCGTGCGCGCTCAGCGCCGACGGAGAGCCTTGAGCTTGTTGGCCACGCCGCGTCGGTGGCGCAGCACCAGCCCGGCCCGTGAGCCGGCGGCGAGCCACGACGGCAGCGGGAACCACCACGCCTCACGGGGCAGGCCGACCCGGTCGACGAGCACCGACTTGGCCACGCTGAACTCGCGCAGGGCCTGCAGGCCGTGCACCCGGCCGATGCCCGAGTCCTTCACCCCGCCGAAGGGCAGGTCGGCCACGCCGTAGTTCACCAGCGCGTCGTTCACGCACACGTTGCCGGCCTGCACCCGCGTGGCGAGCGCCCGGCCCTTGGCCACGTCACGGGTCCACACCGACGACGACAGGCCGTAGATCGAGTCGTTGGCCAGCGCCACGGCCTCGTCGGTGTCGGCCACCTTCATCACCGGCAGCACCGGCCCGAAGGTCTCGTCGCGCATGATGTCCATGCCGTGGTCGACGTCGACCAGCACGGTGGGCTCGAACCAGAGGCCATCGCGGCCCGGCACCCGGCGCCCGCCGGTGAGCGCGGTGGCCCCCTTCGCCATGGCGTCGACGAGGTGGCGCTCGACCACCTCGAGCTGGGGCGGGAAGGTCATCGAACCGATGTCCGACGTGGTGCCGGTGCCCTGGCGCACCGCCCGGGTGCGGGCCACGACCCGCTCGACGAACTCGTCGTAGACCGGCGCCTCGACGTAGACCCGCTCGACCGACATGCACGTCTGGCCGGAGTTCTGGAAGCTGCCCCACACGGCCGCGGCCGCCGCCCGGTCGAGGTCGGCGTCGGCGCACACGATCATCGGGTCCTTGCCGCCGAGCTCGAGCAGCACGGGCGTGAGCGTGTCGGCGGCCGCCTTCATCACCCGGCGCCCGGTGGCGGCCGAGCCGGTGAAGCAGACCTTCTGCACGCCCGAGCGCACCAGCGCCTCACCCGTGCCGCCGCGCCCGGTGACGACCTGGACGATGCCCTCGAACGGGCCGCCGGCGCCGGCCGAGGCGAAGAGGTCGCCGATGAACAGGCCGGTCAGCGGGGTGACCTCCGACGGCTTGAGCACCACCGTGTTGCCCGCGAACAGCGCCGTGACCACCGGGGTCATGGCCAGGGTCAGCGGGTAGTTCCACGGGCTGATCACCCCGACCACGCCCATGGGCTCCCAGGTGCGCTGGCCCCGCTTGTGGCCGAGCATGCCGCTGCGGGCCCGCTCGGGACGCAGCGCCTTCTCGCCGTGGCGGGCGTAGAACACGATGGTCTCGGCCACGATCATGACCTCGTTGACCAGGGCTTCCGCGGCGAGCTTGCCCGTCTCGGACACGATGACGTCCGTCGCCTCGTCGATGCGGTCCATCAGCTCGTCGCGCACGGCCAGCAGGTGGTCGCGGCGCACGGCGAAGGGCAACGAGCCCCACGTCCGGTAGGCCTCGCGGGCGGCGGCGACGGCGTCGGCCACCTCGGCCGTGCTCTGGTCGGGCACGGTCGTGATCACCGCACCCGTGCGGGGGTCGACGACCTCGATCGGCGCCGGCGCGTCGGCAGCGCCTCCCTGGCGGGCTTCGACGGTGGTCATGGCGGGCACCTCCACGGGGCGGTGCCCGGGGCGGCACCGCCCGGTGATGCTACCGAGGGGTAACCGGGGTCACCCGGCGTCGTCGGGCGGGCCGGATGCCCCGGCGGCCTCGACCGACCGGGGCGCGGTGATCGCGGCCACGAAGGCGATGAGCGAGTAGCCCACCGCGATCACCCAGAACCAGGGGTCGGACGGCGTCTCGAGGTAGCGGCCGAACCCCACACCCATGCCGATGCCCTGCAGCGTGCCGAGCGCCGCCTGGCGGGGGGCCGAGTAGGCCCACCAGCGCCGGTGCTCACCGACGAACTCGACGAGGGCCGGCAGCGGCAGCACCGCCAGCGCGATCTGCGACCACGGCGACGGCAGGGCGAGGCCGGCCAGGGAGAGCCCGGTCACCACGAAGGCGATCGGGTACATGAAGGTGCAGCGGCGGCACACGTGGCGGCGGCCGATCACCACGCAGCGGTCGTACTGGTCGGGCCAGTGGTGGGCCAGCCAGATCGGGGTGGTGCGCCCGGCGCTCACCGGGCGAGGCCGGCGACGACCTGTGAGGCCGACGGCTGCAGGTCGAGCTCGTCGGCGCCCCCGGAGGTGCGGCGCGGTGTCACCTGCAGGGCCACCGGCTCGATGCTGGTGCCCTTCAGCTTCCAGCCGAGGCGCAGGGCGTCGAGGTAGCCGAGCGTGGTGTCGACCTTCATGCCCGATCCGAGGGCACCCGGGATGCGCATCAACGAGAACGGGTTCCGCTCGTTGGTGATCTCGTGCATCAACGAGGTGAGGAAGGCCCGCTGGCGCTCGGTGCGGCCGATGTCGGCGGTGCCGTCGGTGACCCACTTCCCGTCCTTCAGCTCCTCGTAGTAGCGGCTGCGGACGTAGGCCAGGGCCTGGGTGCCGTCGAGGTGGTTCTTCCCGGCCTTGTCGACCGACAGGCCCGAGTGGGTGTCACGGGCCGGATAGGGGAAGTCGATCGTGATGCCCCCCACCGCGTCGACGAGCTTCGAGAACGACACGAAGTTGATCTCGAGGTAGTGGTCGATCGGGATGCCGAGCTGCTCGACCGCGGTGATGAGGTTCTTGGGCCCGCTCGAGAAGGTCGAGTTGATGCGGCCCTTCTTGCCGGTGGCGGGGTCGGTCACCCACAGGTCGCGTGGGATCGACGCCAGCTGCACCGTCGAGCCCTCGACGTGCATCACCATGATCGTGTCGGTGCGGGCACCGGTGACGGTCTCGCCGAGGAACGCCCCGGCGTTGGGGTCGTTCGCCGAGATGCCCTCCCGCGAGTCGGTGCCGACGATGAGGTAGTTGGTGCCGCTGCGGCCGCCTCGTGCGCTGAGCGCCGACTTCACGTCGACCTTCGGGATCCGCGAGTACTGCCACCACCCGAACCCGAAGAGCGCGACGGGCACGATCAGGACCAGGGCGACGAGGGTGAGCACGAC
>CAMFLJ010000318.1 GCA_945957335.1 uncultured Actinomycetes bacterium
GGGCCGACGGCGGCCCGCGGCCCCGGGCCCCGCTCGCCGCCGCCCACTGAGCACTTCCGAGAACGATCGTTCTCCCGGGACCGGTCCCGGACGGCCACGGCCGTACCCCTACTTGACCGGTCCGGAAGGGGACGACGACACTTGTCAGCCCATGTCGTCCCAGCCCGTCGCGCCCAAAACCGCTGCTCCCACCGCCGCCGACGGCGAGCTCCCCCTGCGGATCGCCTTCCTGACCTATCGCGGCAAGCCCCACGTGGGCGGCCAGGGCGTCTACACGCGGCACCTCACCAAGGCCCTCGTCGACCTCGGTCACGAGGTCGAGGTGCTCTCGGGCCAGCCGTACCCGATCCTCGACCCCCGGGTGCCGCTGATCGACCTGCCGAGCCTCGACATCTACAACGACGCCTTCCCCATGCGCCTCCCCGGCCCGTGGGAGGTCAAGGGCCTGGGCGACGCCGTCGAGGTCGCCTCGTTCATGACCGGCAGCTTCCCCGAGCCCCTCGCGTTCAGCATCCGGGCCTGGCAGCACCTGCGCACCCGGGTCAACGACTTCGACCTCGTGCAGGACAACCAGTGCCTCGGCTACGGCCTGCTCGGCATGGAGCGCGCCGGGCTGCCCGTGATGGCCACGATCCACCACCCCATCACGGTCGACCGCCGCCTCGAGATGGAGCACGCCGAGACCACCTGGAAGCGCATCTCGAAGCAGCGCTGGTACGGCTTCACCAAGATGCAGACCCGCGTCGCCAGCCGCATGCCCCGGGTCATCACCGTCTCGCAGAACTCCCTCGGCGACATCCACGCCGACCAGAAGGTGCCGCTCGACCGGCTCCACGTCGTGCCCGTCGGCGTCGACCAGGAGCTCTTCAAGCCGCTCCCCGACGTGGCCCGGGTCCCCGGCCGGCTGATCACCACCGCCAGCGCCGACGTCACCATGAAGGGCCTGCGCTACCTGCTCGAGGCCGTGGCCAAGCTCCGCACCGAGCGCCACGTCGAGCTCGTCGTCATCGGCCGGCTCAAGGAGGGCGGCCCGTCCGCCCGCATCATCGACGAGCTCGGCCTGCGCGACGTCGTCACCTTCGTCACCGGCGTGCCCGAGCAGCGCATCATCGAGCTCTACTCCGAGGCCGAGGTCGCCGTGGTGCCCTCGCTCTACGAGGGCTTCTCGCTGCCCGCCATCGAGGCCATGAGCTGCGGCGTCCCGCTCGTCGCCACCACCGGCGGGGCCCTCCCCGAGGTCGTCGGCGCCGACAACGACACCGCCCTGCTCGTTCCCCCCGGCGACAGCGAGGCCCTGGCCGCCCGCATCGCCACCGCCCTCGACGACCCGGAGCTGCGGGCCCGCATCGGCGCGGCCGGCCGCCAGCGCGTCATCGACCGCTGGACCTGGCGCCACACCGCCGTGGGCACCGTCGAGCACTACCGGGCGCTGCTGGCCGAGACCCCCCACATCCAGGCCCGTCGACCGGGCGGCGCCGGAGCCGCCCCCCGTTACCAGCGGCGTCGGGTCACGCCCAAGGACGCCTGAGCCGTGCTGACGGCCGACTACGACCGCCTCGGCCTGCGCGCCGGCGACCGCCTGCTCGACCTCGGGTGCGGCTTCGGCCGCCACGGCTACGAGGCCCTGCGCCGCGGCGCCCGGGTGGTGGCCTGCGACATGGCCTACCCCGAGCTCCACCACGTGCAGGCCACGCAGTACGCCATGAAGGAAGCGGGCGAGATCGCCCCCGACCTCTCCTGCACCTCGGTGCAGGGCGACGGCACCCGCCTGCCGTTCACCGACGGCTCGTTCGACCGCATCATCGCCTCCGAGGTCATGGAGCACGTCCCCGACGACCTCGCCGCGCTCGACGAGCTCACCCGGGTGCTCCGCCCCGGCGGCACGATGGCCATCACGGTGCCGGCCTGGCTGCCCGAGAAGATCTGCTGGGCGCTCTCGGACGAGTACCACGCGCCGTTCGTCGAGGGCGGCCACGTGCGCATCTACACCGAGGGCGAGCTGCGCCGGAAGATGCTCGGCGCCGGGCTCGAGCCGGGCGGCGCCCACCTGGCCCACTCGCTGCACTCGCCCTACTGGTGGCTGAAGTGCGCGGTCGGCCCCACCAACGACGACAACGTGCTCGTGAAGGCGTACCGCAAGCTGCTCGAGTGGGACATCATGAGCCGCCCCGCCGCCACGCGGCTCACCGAGCGGGCCCTCAACCCGCTGCTCGGCAAGTCGCTGGTCGTCTACGCCACCAAGCCCATCGCCCGCTCGGGCCGGGCCACCGCCACCTCGGGGACCGCGGCCGCATGAGCCCGCTCCCCTCCGTCGACGGGCTCATCAGCACCGACCAGGTGCTCGAGACCGCCAACGCGATCGCGTCGTGGCAGCTGCCCAACGGCATGATCCCGTGGTTCCCCGGCGGCCACGCCGACCCCTGGAACCACGTCGAGGCGGCCATGGCCCTCGACCTCGTCGGGATGCACGCCGAGGCCGAGCGCGCCTACCAGTGGCTGGTCGACATCCAGCACGACACCGGCGCCTGGCACCAGTACTACCTGGCCGACTCGATCGAGCAGGACAAGCTCGACGCCAACACCGTCGCCTACATCGCGGCGGGCGTCTGGCACCGCTGGCTGGTCACCGGCGACCGCGCCTGGGTCGAGCACATGTGGCCGTGCGTCGAGAAGGCGATCGACTTCGTCCTCGACCTCCAGACCCCCCGTGGCGAGATCCTCTGGGCCCGCCACGCCGACGGCACGCCGTGGTCGTTCGCCCTCCTCACCGGTTCGTCGTCGATGTGCCACAGCCTGCGCTGCGCCGTGGCGGTGGCCGAGCTGCTCGAGCACGAGCGCCCCGACTGGGAGCTCAGCGCCGCCCGCCTCGCCCAGGTCATCCGGGCCCACTGCAACGGCCAGGCCCCCGACGCCTTCGCCCCCAAGGCCCGCTGGGCCATGGACTGGTACTACCCGGTGCTCGGCGGCGTGCTCCGCGACGACGAGGCCCACGCCCGCATGGACGCCCGCCGCGACGCCTTCGTCGTCGAGGGCCGGGGCGTGCGCTGCGTGAGCGACCGGCCGTGGGTCACCGCGGCCGAGACCTGCGAGTGCCTGATGGCCGAGCTCTCGATCGGCAACCGCGAGCACGCCCTGCGCCTGTTCGGCTGGGCCCAGGAGCTGCGCGACACCGACGGCCACTACTGGACCGGCATCGTCTTCCCCGACGAGGTCCACTTCCCCGGCGACGAGCGCACCACCTACACCGACGCCGCGGTGATCCTCGCCGCCGATGCGTTGAGCCGCACCTCGCCGGCGGCCGGGCTGTTCACCGACCACGACGCCCTGCCGCCGCTGGTCGAGCTCGACGACGAGCCCGTCGCCGACCCCACCGACTGAGCGGCTCACGACCGTGGCAGGGCCCGACACCGGCGTCGCCGTCGTCACCGCCCTCGTCGACCTCGCCGCCATCGACGGCACGGCGCGCCGCACGACCGACGAGTACCTCGCGCTCGCGGGGCCGGTGCTCGGCACCCGCCACCGGCTGGTGGCCCACGTCTCGCCCGAGCTGACCGACGGGGTGGCTCGGCGGCGCGCCGAGCTCGCCCCCGGCGCCCCGACCGAGATCGTGGCCTGCCCCTGGGAGGAGCTCCCGGCCGCGCCGCTCGCCCCCGCCGCGGCCAGGGCGTTCGCCGGGGGCCGGCGGGCACCCACGGCGTCGAACCGGGCCAAGGACACGCCCGCCTACCTCGCCCTGGGCTGGTCGAAGGCCGGGCTGCTGGCCCGATCGGCCGCCGGGCCCGCGGCCGACGCCGAGCGGCTCTGGTGGGTCGACCTGGGCATCGGCCACGTCGCCCGCCCGCACCCGAGCCGCACGCTCGACGACCTGCTCGCCGACGCCGCCCCGGGCATCCGGGCCGACGTCCTGTGGGAGACCACCGCGGAGGAGGTCGCCGACCCGGTCGCCTACTACCGCACCAACCCGTTCTCCCGCATCGCCGGGGGCCTGCTCGGTGTCGCCCGTCCGGACCTGGACGAGCTGGCCGGCTGGGTCGACGCCGAGGTCGCCCGGTGCGTCGGTTCGGGGTGGCCGACGGTGGAGGAGCTGTCTCTTATACACATCTGACGCTGCCGACGAAGAGGATGGTGTGGTTGTGGGGGGGGGGGGGGGGGGGGGGGGGGGGGGGGGGGGGGGGGGGGG
>CAMFLJ010000319.1 GCA_945957335.1 uncultured Actinomycetes bacterium
CCTCGTCGCCCATCTCGTCGTCGATGACGGTGCCGAAGATGATGTTGGCCTCGGGGTGGGCGACCGAGTGGATGACCTCGGCGGCCTCGTTGACCTCGAACAGGCCGAGGTCGGAGCCGCCGGCGATGGTGAGCAGGATGCCGCGGGCGCCCTCGATGGAGGCCTCGAGCAGCGGGGAGGAGATGGCGGAGCGGGCGGCGCTGAGCGCACGGCCGTCGCCCGAGCCGTAGCCGATGCCCATGAGGGCCGAGCCGGCGTCGCTCATGACCATCTTCACGTCGGCGAAGTCGGTGTTGATGAGGCCCGGCGTGGTGATGAGGTCGGTGATGCCCTGGACGCCCTGGAGGAGGACCTCGTCGGCCATCTTGAAGGCGTTGAGCACCGAGGTCTTGTCGTTGGAGACGGTGAGCAGGCGATCGTTCGGGATGACGATCAGCGTGTCGACGTTCTCCTTCAGGGTCTTGATGCCGGAGTCGGCCTGCACGGCGCGGCGCTTGCCCTCGAAGCCGAAGGGCCGGGTGACGACACCGATGGTGAGGGCGCCGAGGCTCTTGGCGATGGAGGCGATGACGGGGGCCGCACCGGTGCCGGTGCCGCCGCCCTTGCCGGCGGTGATGAAGACCATGTCGGCGCCCTTGAGCACCTCTTCGATCTCGTCGGTGTGCGCCTCGGCGGCGGCCTTGCCGACCTCCGGGTCGCTGCCGGCGCCCAGGCCCCGGGTGAGCTCACGACCGATGTCGAGCTTCACGTCGGCGTCGCTCATGAGCAGCGCCTGCGCGTCGGTGTTGACGGCGATGAACTCGACGCCCTTCAGCCCGGCGTCGATCATGCGGTTGACGGCGTTGACACCGCCGCCGCCGACGCCGACGACCTTGATCACCGCGAGGTAGTTCTGCGGGTTGGGGGCCATGGGGCTCTCCTAGTTGGCGTGGTGGCCGACGGGACGCCGGTCGGTGAGTTCTGGCTGGTCTGGCGGCCGGGACCGGTGTGGGCCCGGGCCGCGGGGTCGACGTCAGGTCGACGTGGAGATCGCCCGCGACGATACCGCACCGGTGTGGTCATCCCCGGTTACCGGTGACGACCGGGTCGCCCGGGACGCGCACGTCGATGCCGGTGACACCACGCTGCTCGACCTGGCCGAGCACGGTGGTGAGGGCGGCGGCCTTGGCCGTGAGGTCGGTGGGCGGGCCGAGCTGCACGACGATGGCGGGGCTGAGCTTCAGCTGCAGCGTGCCGTCGGGGCCGACCACCACGGCCGTGACCCGGGAGCGGGCGCCCGGGCCGAGGGCGGCGAGCGCGGCCAGCGCGCCGTCGGCCCCGGCGAGGGTCTCACCCGGCTCACCCGGGTCGACGCCCTCGAGCGGGGCGAGCCCGGTGGTGTCGATGCCGATGGTGGCGAGCCCGAGGTTGCGGCCGGCGACGTCGACGAGGAAGCGGGCGCCGTCGGCGCCGGCCACGACCGCCACCGGGGTGCGCTCGGTGACCGCGATCGTGACCACGCCGTCGAGGCCGACGGAGACCTTGGCCGTGTCGACCCACGGGAGCGCCTCGACCCTGCGAGCCACGCTGCCCTCGTCGACGTCGACGAGCTGGTCGCCGACGCGCACGCCGGACGCGGCGAGGACGTCGTCGTCGCTCTGGTGCACCGAGCCGGTGACCTTGGTGCTGTCGACGTCGAGGAGGGCGCTGCGGGTGACCAGCCAGGCCCCGACCACCAGACCGACGACCGCGAGGACCACGAGCAGGCGGCGCCGGCGACGACGGCGGCGCTCGCCCTCGACCGAGGCCCGCCGCTCGGCGATGCGCGGGTCGACGTCGAGCTCGCGGCCGTCGAGCTCGAGCGTGGCGCTCAACCCTCGACCTCCCGTCGAGGGTTCCCGGGCCCGGGGCCCTCGAGCCCCGTCAGGAGGCGGGCCCCGGCGGCCTCGGCCACCTCGGGGGCGAATCCCAGCAGGTGGGTCTCGGCGTGCAGGTCGATGCCGGCGTGGGCGCGGACGACCTCGCGCAGCTCGGCCATGAGGGCGGCCACGTCGTCGGCCGAGCCGCCGTCGTCGGCCTGGATGAAGTTGGCGTGCTTGGTGGAGAGCTCGGCGCTGCCGTGGCGGCGGCCCTTGGCGCCGGCGTGGTCGAGGAGGGAGCCGGCGCTGTCACCAGGCGGGTTGGTGAACACCGACCCGGCGTTCGCCCCACCGGGCTGGTGCTCGCGGCGCCAGCGGACGATCTCGGAGATCTCGGCTTCCGCGGCGGCCCGGTCGCCCACGGCGAGGGCCAGCTCGGCGGCCACCACCACCTGGTGCGGGGCGAGCGCCGAGCGTCGGTAGCCGAGCTCGAGGGCACCCGCGGACATCCATCCATCCTCCCCGGTGCGGAGGTCGACCACGCGGACCCTCCGCAGGGCGGCAGCCATGTCGGAGCCGTGGCCCCCGGCGTTCATCCGCACCGCGCCACCGATCGTGCCCGGCACCCCCACGGCCCACTCGAACCCGGTGAGCCCGGCGGCCGCGCTCCGACGGGACACCACGGGCAGGGCCGCCGCTCCCCCGGCCACCACGGTGGCCGTCTCGGGGTCGACCTCGACCCCGCCGAGCCCCTCGCCCAGCACCACGGCGACCCCGTCGAAGCCGGCATCGGCCACGAGCAGGTTCGAGCCCTTGCCGACCACGACCACCGGCACCGGGCCGGCCCCGGGTGGGAGGGAGCCGAGCACCTCGGCGACGGCCACGAGGTCGGCGGCCGTGTCGGCCCGCACGAGCGCGGCGGCCCGGCCACCCACCCGGTAGGTGGTGAGCGCGCCGAGCGGGCTGTCGGCCGTCACGCTCGGGCCGAGCCGCTCGACCAGGGCCGTCACCACCGCGGCGGGCAGGGTCATCGCCGCTGCGCCTCGCGCTCGGCCAGCCGCTCGATGACGTGGTCGGGCACGGTGGTGAGATCGCCGGCCCCCAGGGTGAGGCAGAGGTCGCCGGGGCGCAGGCGCCCGGCCAGGTAGGTGACCACGTCGTCGAGGGTCGGCATGTAGGCCAGGGGCTGGCGGCCGTGGGCGTCGAGCACGGCGTCGACCACGAGCTTGCCGGTGATCCCCGGGCGGGGCGCCTCGTCGGCGGCGTAGATGTCGGTGAGCACCAGCAGGTCGGAGCCCTCGAACGCGTCGGCGAAGTCCTGCCACAGCGCCGAGGTGCGGCTGTAGCGGTGGGGCTGGAACACGGTGACGACCCGACCCCAGCCGCCGTCGCGGGCGGCGGCCACGGCGGCCGCGACCTCGGTGGGCAGGTGGGCGTAGTCGTCGACGAAGGTGACCCCGGCGGCCTCACCCCGGTGCTGGAAGCGGCGGTCGACGCCACCGAAGCGGGCCAGGCCGGCCACCGCCGCCTCGAACGGCACGCCCAGCTCGAGGCCCATGGCCAGCGCGGCGCAGGCGTTGCGGGCGTTGTGGAGGCCGGGCAGCGGCACGTGGACCGTGCCGAGGTGCTCGCCCGAGCGCCAGAGGTCGAACGAGATGCCCTCGCGGCCACCCCGGACCTCGGCCATGTGGAGGTCGGCGCCGTCGGTGGTGCCGTAGAGCAGGGCCCCGGCGGCGATCCCGATGCGGCGGGCGACCTCGTCGTCGGCGCACACGATGCGAGGACCGGTGGTGGCGTCGAGGAAGCCGGCGAAGGCGGCCTGCAGGTTCTCGAAGGTGCCGTGGTACTCGAGGTGGTCGGGCTCGACGTTGGTGATGATCGCCCCGGCGTGGGGCACGGCGAACCCCGAGCCGTCGCTCTCGTCGGCCTCCAGCACGAACCACTCGCCGTCGGTCCAGGCCGCGCCGTGGCCGAGGGCGGTGACCCGGCCGCCGACGATGAACGACGGGTCGAGGCCACCCTCCTGCAGGACCAGGGCGAGCATGGCCGAGGTGGTGGTCTTGCCGTGCGTGCCGGCCACCGCGAGGGCCGACCGCTCGGCCGCGATGGCCGAGAGCAGCACCGTGCGGCGCACCACCGGCACGCCGCGGCGGCGGGCCTCGACGACCTCGGGGTTGTCGTCGGGCACCGCGGTGGAGATGGCGACGAGGTCGACGTCGTCGGGCACGTTGGCCGGGTCGTGGCCCACGACCGCGTCGACGCCCATGGAGCGGAGGCGGTCGAGCACGACCGAGTCGCGCAGGTCG
>CAMFLJ010000320.1 GCA_945957335.1 uncultured Actinomycetes bacterium
TCGGCGGCCACCAGTGCGCCCGGCGAGCTCGCGAGTCGTTCGCCGACGAGGATGATCGCGCCCGCGGGCAGGGTGAGCGACGCGAGTGCGGCGGCCTCACCTCCGGGTGCGGTCATCACCAGTCGGCCGTCGAGCTTCGACAGCCCCCTGGTGCGGAACGGCGCGATCGCGACGATCGGCAGGCCGCGTGTGCGGACGGCCCGGCGGAGACGCAGGAACACGATCGGCGACTCCTCCTCCGGTTCCAGTCCGACCAGCACGACGGTCGACGCGGTGTCGAGATCGGCGTAGGTGACCGACATCGGGTCCCCCGCGATGCGGGCCCCGAGGAACCACTCCTCCTCCGCCGACTGCGGTCGGGCCCGGAAGTCGATGTCGTTGGTGCGCAACACTGTTCTCGCGAACTCGCTGTAGGCGCAGGCGTCCTCGACGGTGCTGCGGCCGCCGACGAGCACCCCGGCGCGGCCGGCGGCCACCCGGGCGGTCACCCCGGTGGCCATCCCGGCGGGCACCCCGGAGCCGAGGGCGGCGAGCGCCCCGTCGGCGTGGGCAGCGAGGTCTGGGCCTACGAGCCGGTGGTCACGGCCGACCCGAAGTCCTGAGCCGTGCTCCTCGAGATCCACCAGTCCTTCGCCTGGGTCGTCATCATCTCGAACGGCCTGGCGGGGCTCTGGGTGCTCGCCGCCAACTGGATCGAGGCGCTGCGCACCCGGGCGATGTGGTGGTTCGTGATCATCGCGGAGCTGACGATCTTCGTGCAGGTCGCGATGGGCGTCGGCATGGTGGCCGGCCAGGGCCTCCAGGCGCCGAAGTTCCACATGTTCTACGGCTTCGTCGCCATCATCGCGGTGGGCATCATCTACAGCTACCGCCAGCAGATGGAGAAGCACCGCTACCTGCTCTACGGGCTGGGCAGCCTCTTCATCATGGGCCTCGGCATCCGGGCCCTCCTCGTCGGCCAGGTCTGACCGACCCCCACTCGCTGATCCTGCCCGCGGTCCGCTCGCTCCGGCGAGCCGGTCGCGGGCAGGTCCGCGCCCGGGCCGGGGCGGGCGACCGGACGCGACGAGGGCGGGGCCGCAGCCCCGCCCTCGATCAGGTTCTGTCGAGCCGGGGGCTCAGTCGGCCAGGCGCTTCTCGAGCTCGTTGAGCTCGTCGCGCAGCTCGGCCGGGAGGCGCTCGCCGATCGAGTCGAAGTGGGCCTCGATCTGGGGGATCTCGGCGCGCCAGGCCTCGTTGTCGACCGAGAGCAGGGTGGCCATCGTGTCGGCGTCGATGTCGAGCCCGGTGGTGTCGAGGGCGCCCGCCGCCGGCACGCGGCCGATCGCGGTGTCGACGGCGTCGGCCGTGCCCTCGAGGCGCTCGACGACCCACTTGAGCACCCGGCTGTTGTCGCCGAAGCCGGGCCACAGGAACTTGCCCTCGTCGCTCTTGCGGAACCAGTTGACCCAGAAGAGCTTGGGCAGGTTCGAGGCGTCGGTGGCGCCGCCGACCTCCAGCCAGTGCTTGAAGTAGTCGCCCATGTTGTAGCCACAGAACGGCAGCATGGCGAAGGGGTCGAAGCGCAGCTCGCCGACGGTGCCGGCGGCGGCGGCGGTCTTCTCGGACGACATGATCGAGCCGAGGAACACGCCGTGCTGCCAGTCGAACGACTCGGTGACGAGCGGGACGTTGGTGGCGCGGCGGCCGCCGAAGAGGATCGCCGAGATCGGCACGCCGGCGGGGTCCTCCCACTCGGGGGCGATCGACGGGCACTGGTCGGCCGGGGCGGTGAAGCGGGCGTTCGGGTGGGCGGCGGGGGTGCCGGACTCCGGGGTCCAGTCCTGGCCCTTCCAGTCGATCAGGTGCGCCGGCGGCTCGCTGAGGTCCTCCCACCAGATGTCGCCGTCGTCGGTGAGGGCGCAGTTGGTGAAGATCGAGTTGGCCCGCACCGAGGCGAGGGCGTTGCGGTTCGAGGCCTCGGAGGTGCCGGGGGCGACGCCGAAGAAGCCGGCCTCGGGGTTGATGGCGTAGAGGCGGCCGTCGGCACCGAACTTCATCCAGGCGATGTCGTCACCGATGGTCTCGACCTTCCAGCCCGGGAGGCTGGGGATGAGCATGGCCATGTTGGTCTTGCCGCAGGCCGACGGGAAGGCGGCGGCCACGTACTTCTTCACGCCCTCGGGCGAGGTCAGGCCGAGGATGAGCATGTGCTCGGCCATCCAGCCCTCGTCGCGGGCCATGGCCGACGCGATGCGCAGGGCGAAGCACTTCTTGCCGAGCAGGGCGTTGCCGCCGTATCCGGAGCCGAACGACCAGATCTCGCGCGTCTCCGGGAAGTGCACGATGTACTTCTCGTCGTTGCACGGCCAGCTGATGTCCGGACGCGCATTACCGTCCGCGTCCACCAGCGGGTATCCGACGGAGTGGACTGCGGGCACGAACTCGCCGAACTCGCCGATCTGGTCGAGGGCGGCCTGACCCATGCGGGTCATGATCCGCATGTTGACGACGACATAGGCGGAGTCGGTGATCTCGACGCCGAGCTGCGCGATGCGCGAGCCGAGCGGGCCCATCGAGAACGGGACGACGTACATCGTGCGGCCGCGCATGCTGCCGTCGAAGAGCCCGCGCAGCGTGCCCCGCATCTGTGCCGGGTCGGCCCAGTTGTTCGTCGGGCCGGCGTCGATCTCACGCTGCGAGCAGATGAACGTGCGGTCCTCGACCCGCGCCACGTCGCTCGGGCTCGACCGCGCCAGGAAGCTGTTCGGACGCAGTTCGGGGTTCAGCCGGATGAAGGTGCCCGCCTCGACCATCTGCGTGGTCAGCCGGTCCCACTCCTCGTCCGACCCGTCGCACCACACGACCCGGTCGGGCTTGGTCAGTGCGGCGACCTCCTCGACCCACTCCAGCAGCTGCTTGTTCTTGGTGGGTGCGGTGTCCAGTCCCGGGATGGTCATGAGGGCTCCGATGCGGTCGGGCGATCGTCGCGGCGGGCTCTGTCGCGACGGGGATGCGTCACAGGATGCACCGGTATCAACCGTACGGATCACGGCGAACGTCATGCAAACGCTGTCCTGTGATCAAGTCCACAGGTCAGCGGTCGACGGCCGCCTGCCCGTGCCCGGTGGCCTTCGCCATCGCCGCGAGGCGGTCGTCGCGCACCGCGGCGTCGACGGCGGAGTCGAGCAGCCGGGCGTATCCGCGCGCACCCGCGGACTTCAGGTGGATCCCGTCGGAGTACAGCCAACCCGAGCTCTTCGACGCGGCGGCGTCCCAGTCGATCAGGCGGACGCCCTGGGCTGCGTGGTCCTTCACGCACTGGCGGATCATCCGGTTGTTGCCGGCAGCCCACGACCGCCGGACGTGCACGGTCACCAGGAACAGCCGGTGCTCGGGCGTCAGCGCACGAACGAGTGCGTCGCAGGTCGAGCGGGGGAAGGTGCCGTTCGTGCCCATGTGGACGACGACGTTGCGCGGAAGACGAGCCGCCTTCTTGCGCATCGCCGCCGGCGCGGAGTAGGCCTGGCGGCTCTCGTGCGCGTCGACCCGGAAGCCGTCGGCCTGGAGCTGCGACTTGGCCCCGAGCATGACCGAGTCCCCGTACGCGAACCGGTCGCGGGCGGCCTCGGCAGGCGCCGCGAGCAGACCCGACACGCCCACGGCCACCGCGATGGCGACGACGATCGACCGCACTCTGCTTCGCACGCCGCTATTGGACCACGGACCCTGCGGACCCGCGCTGTCAGCGCGGGTCGATCCCCCGCGCCATCCGGGTGACGGCCTCGACGAGGACCGCGGACGAGGTGGCGAGGTTCAGGCGGACGTGCCCGGCTCCGCCGGCTCCGAACGGCAGGCCACCGCTGACGGCAACCCGGCCGCGCTCCAGCATCACGCGCGCGGGGTCGTCCCCGTCGGCTACCGCGCGCAGGTCCAGCCACGCGAGGTACGTGGCCTCGGGGGGCCGGTAGCCCGTGCCCGGGAGGTGCTCGGCGAGCAGGTCGGCGAGGAGCCGCCGGTTCACGTCGACGGCCGCCACGACGGCACGAAGCCAGTCGCCGCCTTCCCGGTAGGCGGCCACGGCCGCGATCGCCCCCAGGTGGCCGGCGCCGTGGAGCACCTCCTGCGGGACGCGCTCCCGCAGGCGACGCAGGGC
>CAMFLJ010000321.1 GCA_945957335.1 uncultured Actinomycetes bacterium
CCCCAGGCCCCCGGTGGGCCGCCTCCGCCCGGCCTGCCCACCCACCCGCCACCGGGCGCGGCCGGCGGCTGGCCCGCCCCCGGCCAGGGCCTCTTCGCCGCACCCGAGATCCAGCACCCGGTCAGCACCAACCTCTCCGGTTGGCTCCAGGCGATCTTCTGGGTGCTCGCCGCGCAGTCGGTCCTCATCGCCCTGTCGGCATGGAACGCCCGGAGCGCGTTCCAGACCTACGACCGCGGCCTCGCCTCGTTCAGCGCGTTCCAGCAGTGGGCGAGCGCCGACAGCCTCTTCTCGCTCATGACCCTGCTGAGCCTGCCCACCCGGCTGGCACTCGTCGTCCTGGTGATCGTCTGGAGCTGGAAGGCGCACCGGGCCGCCGCCGGCCTCGGCCCCGGGCCCCGCCGCTGGGGGTCGGGCTGGGCCATCGGCGGCTGGTTCATCCCGATCGCCAACCTCGTGATCCCGAAGCTCGTGCTCAGCGAGACCGAGCGCATCGCCACCACACCACGCGCCGGGCGCCGCCTCGCCGCCGACTGGCACGGGCGCAAGGTGTCGGCCCTCGGCACCTCGTGGTGGGTGCTCTTCGTCGTCAGCGGGCTCCTCGTCAGCTGGTCGGGCACGCTCGGCAACGACCGGGACTTCGTGATCGGCCACGACACCTGGGCGCTGCACTACGCGCTCTACACCGCGTCGGCGGTGCTCGCCGCCGTCAGCTGCGCGTGCGGCGCGCTCTACGTGAAGGACCTCTCCCGGGCGCTCTCCCCCGCCTCGATCTACGGCGAGGTGCGCAGCGGCATCGGCGGGCTCACCGTCGCCGGCACCCCGCAGAGCACCGTCGACACCTGGGCCCAGCGCACCGCGCAGGCCACCGACGCCTGCGAGATCTGCCGGGAGCCGATGCAGCCGTGGGACACCCGCTGCCCCCGATGCGGCAAGCGCCGAACCGCCACGGCACCCCAGATGCCACCCGACTCCTGGACCGGCTGAACCTCAGGACGGCGGGTCCTGCAGGGTGATGGTGGCGAGGTCGAGGAGCTGGTCGTCGTTGCCGGCGTCGACGGCGCGCAGCGACACGATGCTGTGGCCGAAGGCGTCGCGGGACACCGTGCCCGACGTGCGGGCCGGGCCCTTCTGCACCTGCGACAGGTAGTGGATCTGCAGGTCGGTGGCGACCTGCCCTGGTCGCGCGGCCTCGGCCGCGGCCTGGAACACGGCGCCCAGCACGCCCCCGTTGATCGTGCCGAAGCTGTTGCGCACGTAGTCGGAGTGGTCGATCTCGACGACCGCCGCGTCGGCGTCGACGACCCGGAGCCCGATGCGGTCGAGCATCGTCCCCTCCACGGGGGCGTCGGGCGGCATCGTGCGCTTCTGGCCGATCAGCTGGGCAGGGTCGAACCCGGCGGCGGCCGACGCCGACGCCGAGCGCGGGATGCGGGCGAAGGTGAGCAGGCCCTTGGCCGTCAGCTCGAGGCGGCCGTGGTCGATGGCGGCCAGCTGCTCGTCGGGGTCGCCGAGGCCGGCGCCGTCGTAGACGTCGACCGACACGATCACCGTGTTGCGGCCGACCCGCTCGAGGCGGGCGTCGACCACGGCCGGGCCCTCGGTGAGCCAGCCCGCGGCGTGCAGGCCCATGTCCTGGGTGGCGGTCCAGTCGGGCGCCCCCGCGATCAGCGCCACCGGCGCGGCGGCGATGTCGACCAGCGCGGCGAGGAAGCCGAGCGCGGCGGCACCGGCGGCGTTGCGGTAACCGTCGGTGAGCGGCGCCGACATCAGCACCCGCTCGCCCGTCACCTGCCAGGTCTGTGAGTCGAGATCGCGCAGGAAGTGCTTCTCGGGCGGGTAGGCCGGTCGGTTCTCATCCCCCATGCGGGCATCCTCGCGCGGCCCGGTGGCCCGTGCGGTCGGGAGGCGCGACGGCCACCGGCGGGCGCGACCGGCTCGAACGTGGCAGCGTGTAACGCACATACACAGGACAGACCGAGGGGGAACCGTCCGTGGGCCAGATCGTCATCCAGGGGACCATCACCATCAACCCCGAGAAGCGTGAGCGCGCCATCGAGGCGTGCAACACGATGCGGGCCGCCACCATCGTCGAGCCGGGCTGCCTCGGCTACCGCTTCGGGTTCGCCACCGACGACCCCAACGTGTTGATGGTGGCCGAGCAGTGGGAGAGCGAGGACGCCCTCGGCCCGCACATGGCCAGCCCGCACATGGCGGAGTTCGGCGGCGCCATCGGTGAGATCGTCGGCGGCCCCGTCGACGTCACCAAGTTCGAGATCGCGTCGGCCGGGCCCCTCTTCGGGTAGGGCCAGGTACGACGAGAAGCGCGACGAGAAGCAGCCAGGAGGCACCACCGTGAACGCAGACGACCTCATCCTCATCAGCGTCGACGACCACATCGCCGAGCCGGCCGACATGTTCGACGCCCACGTCCCGGCGAAGTACAAGAGCTACGCGCCGCGCGTCGTCGTCGAGCCCGACGGCGTCGAGCAGTGGTACTACGGCGACATCCGGGGCCGGAACCTCGGCCTCAACGCCGTCGCCGGCAAGCCCCGCGAGTTCTACAACATCGACGCCAGCTCGTACGACCAGATGCGGCCGGGCTGCTTCGACGTCCACGAGCGCATCCGCGACATGAACGCGGGCGGCCAGCTGGCCGGGCTGAACTTCCCGAACTGGACCGGCTTCAGCGGCCAGGTCCTGAACCAGGGCCCCGACCGCGACGTCAACCTGGTGATGATCAAGGCCTACAACGACTGGCACATCGACGAGTGGTGCGCCGCCTACCCGGGCCGGTTCATCCCCTGCGGCATCCTCCCGCTCTTCGACGTGCAGGAGGCCGCCAAGGAGGTGCGCCGCCTCGCCGACAAGGGCTGCCACGCCGTGACGTTCTCCGAGAACCCGGCGGCGCTGAACATGCCGTCGATCCACTCGGGCGAGTGGGACCCGCTGTTCGCCGCCTGCTGCGACACCGGCACCGTCATCGCCTGCCACCTCGGCTCGTCGTCGAAGAGCGCCGCCACCTCGGTCGACGCCCCCGCCGGCGTGGCCATGACCCTCTCCTCGGCCGGCACCGCCTACACGCTGGTCGACCTGGTGTGGGCCACGTTCTGGGAGCGGTTCCCCACGCTCAAGGTGTCGCTCACCGAGGGCGACATCGGATGGATCCCCTACTTCCTCTGGCGCGCCGAGCACGTCAACGACCGCCACGGCGGCTGGATCTCCCACGACTTCTCGAAGACCGGCAGCCCCACGCAGATCTTCAAGGACCACATCCTCGTCTGCTTCATCAAGGAGACGATCGGCGTCGAGCTGATCGACCACTTCAACCTCGACAACGTCTGCTGGGAGAGCGACTACCCGCACTCCGACGGCACGTGGCCCTACGCCCCCGAGGAGCTGCTCAAGACCCTCGACGGCCTCGACGACGCCGCGATCAACAAGGTCGCCTACGAGAACGCGATGGAGCACTACCAGTTCGACCCGTTCCAGCACCGCCCCAAGGAGCAGTGCACGGCGGGCGCGCTGCGGGCCGAGTCGCCCGACGTCGACACCGTCACCCGCGTGGGCCGCGAGGCCGACGAGCGCGACCTCGAGCGCTGGCGCCAGATCACCGGCGCCGGCCTGGCCGCCCAGAAGAGCTGAGCCTCAGCCCGCTCCGGCCGGCCTGACCTCCACCGGGACCCCGCCCAGGCGGGGCATCCCGGTGAGGGGGTCGACGTCGTCGGCCGCGCTGGTGAGGGCCCCCACGTTCGGATCGGCCCACCCGTGGGCCACCACGACCGCCTCCGGATGGAGGCGGTCGTCCGCGTGCAGCACGCCGGCGACCGATCCGTGGGCCGAGGTGACCGTCACCGTCACGGGGCCACTGGTGTCGTCGGCACCGAGCCCGAGGTCGGCCACCACCGAGGGGTGCATGCGCACCTCGACGGATTCCGTGGCCGCACCCGGTGCGGCGATGTCGCGCAGCTGCGAGTTCATCGTGCGCAGCTGCCGGTGCGGCACGAGCACGAGAGCGGGGACGGCGGCGCCGTCGAAGCCGTCGAGCGCCTCGGCGAGGGCGGCCATGAGCGGCGCGGGAGCGAGCCGCCAGCCGCCGGGCGGGAGCATGCGGTCGTGCACCCAGCCGGGCAC
>CAMFLJ010000322.1 GCA_945957335.1 uncultured Actinomycetes bacterium
CCCGAGGAGCGCGCCGGTGACGACGAGATCGTGGCCAGCTACGCGGAGAGCCTCCCCGAGCACGTGCGGGTGCTGCTCGACCGGTTCAGCGTCGCCGACGTGGCCCGCCAGGTGGTCGGGGTCGGCAGCGTCGGCATGGAGGTGTTCCTCGTGCTGCTCGAGGGCCGCAGCGGCGACGACCCGCTGCTCCTCCAGTTCAAGCAGGCCGGGCCGTCGGTCTACGAGGAGCACCTCGGACCGTCCGAGCACGCCAACCACGGCCAGCGGGTCACGGTCGGTCGCAAGAAGATCCAGAGCGCGGGCGACATCTTCACCGGCTGGACCCACGTCGACAGCGGCGACGTGTACGTCCGGCAGTTCCGCGACATGAAGGTGATCCCCGAGCCCCAGGTGATCGCCCCGCGCATGCCCGAGTTCGCGGTGGCCACCGGCACCGTGCTGGCCCGGGCCCACGCCCGCACCGGCGACCCGGTCGCCATCGCCGCGTACCTCGGGTCGAGCCGCCGCTTCGACCGCGCCGTGGGCCGCTTCGCCCTCGCCTACGCCGACCAGAACGAGCGCGACCACGCGCAGCTCGTGGCCGCCATCGCCGACGGCCGGGTGGAGTCGGCGCCCGGCTGGTGACGGGCCGGCTCAGCCCGCGGGGTCGGTCCGGTCGAGCGTGCGGTTGATCTCGCGCCGCAGGCGCGGGTGGACCACCACGAGCTCGACGCCATAGGTGGTGAGGCCCGGCTCCCCCGAGGGGGCCACGTGACGCACGCGCACGCTGCTGTCGAGCCCCTCCCAACGGATGATCACGACCTCGCCGACCTCGATCTCCATGTCGGGAGGCCCGACGATGGCGGCGCCGGTGAGCGAGACGTTGTCGATGTGCCCGTCGTGCAGGCGCGGCGAGCGCTTCAGGGTGAAGCCCGCCTTGCGGGGGACGACCCAGGTGATCGGGATGTCGGGTGCGGGTGCGCGACGGCCGATGCGGCGCTCGAAGGTGCCGTCGTTGCGAAAGCCACCAGCAGCCATCCGGTCCCCTGCTCCCGTCGTCGACCGGCAAACACGATACGCGCCGTCCGTGACGGGGATCGGCCCGCTCCGCGGTGGTGCGGGACCAAGGTCACTTTCTGCAGCGACACCACCACAAAACGCACGGCATCAGCTACCGTCCGCGCATGGCGGATGCACCGGGCGGGGACGGGGGCGGCGTCGACCCCCGCGACCCTCGCGACAACACCGATCCGTGGTCCTCGATCTCCTTCGACGAGGACTTCGTCAAGGCGTCGAACATCACCGAGCTCGCCGCGGGCGAGCGGGCGAAGGCCGCCAAGAAGGCGGCGGCCAAGGACGCCGCGAAGCGCCGGCGCCGGGAGCGCCGACGACGGGCCGGCGTGTTCGTCCGCCGCTACACGCTGATCTGGGTGGCGATCGCCATCGTCGCCGTGCTCGGCGTGATGGGCGCGAAGGGCACCGGCCCCCTCGGGTCGATCCTCCACGTGCGCAACGGGCGGAGTTCGGACGAGTCCGCCGGCCCGAGGTCGTCGACGTCCTCCACGTCGTCGACCTCGACGACCCTCGCCCTCTACGGGTATCGGGCCTCGCCGGGCGAGTGCCTCACGTGGGACCAGGGCATCGCGAGCAACCCCCGGCGCGATATCAGGAGCGTCGACTGCGCGGAGCCACATCTCTTCGAGGCCACCGGGAGCTTCACCTTGAAGGACGAGGGCTACGGCCCCGATGGGCCGACCCGGGAGCAGTGGGGAGTCATCGGGAGCACGAACTGCCCTGGGTACGCGGAGAAGTTCCTCGGCTACCCGATCGACGAGAACGGTCGGTTCAACGCCGACGCCATCCATCCGCTCCCGGATGCGTGGAGGAGCGGCTATCGCGAGGTCCAGTGCGGCATCTTCCTGACCCGCGTCACTGTCCCGCCCGACGGTGCTGCCCCGGAGTGGACCCCTGAGTTCACCGGCGCGGTGGAGGGAGCCGATCAGGCTCGTTTCTGGGGCACCGGCAGCTGTGTGCTGACGGGTTTCGGGATGGGATACGTCGTGGACTGCGCCGCGCCGCACAGCTGGGAGGTCGCTGGCACCTTCGACCTCCCCTTCGGGCCAGACGCGCCGTACCCCGGGACCGAGGCGATGAGCGCCGCAGCAACTGATGCGTGCCGGAGCCTCGCTAGCGACGTCTACGGCCGATCGCTGCCCCGCGACATCGGGTGGACCTCGACCGGGATCCCGGAGTCGAGTTGGGCATTGGGGCGCCGGACGGTCGAGTGCATCTTCGGCCGCTCCGACGGCTCGAACAATTGGGTGCCGGTCGCCGGTCCCCTCAGGGGCTGACCTCGCCGACGGCCCGCAGGGGCCGCAGCCACTGCTTCGGGTACGGGAACACCTCGGGCTCGGCCAGCCACCACACGCCGCGGCCGGTGAGCACGTAGCGGTGGCCGGCCCACATGCCGACGGCCAGCACGTGCGCCTCCTCGACGCGGCCCCGGACCGGCACGGTGGGCAGCGCCACGGCACGCGCGCCGGCGCGCCGCACCATCTCCTCATGGTGCGTGCCGCCCGTGGCGACGCGAGCCATCTCCGCGCAGAAGCCCTCGAAGTCGACCGGGGCCAGGCCGTTGTCGTCGGCATCGGCGGCCCGGCGGGTGCGGGCGACGCAGCCGCACGGGCAGGCGGCGTGGTCGACGAAGGGCACCTGCACGAACCACGGCTGGGGCGCCGCCTCGGGCTCGGCCGCCTCGTCGCGGGCGCGCCCGCGTCGTTCCGACCTCTTCGGGCGGGAGGCGGTTCGGTGTACGGCGATGGCCATGGGTGCTCCTGTCGGGCTCGGGGCAGTCGGGCTCGGGACAGACGGGTCCGAGGGGCCATCGGCCGCCCAGGCCCGCGATCAAGGACTTCGCGCAGACGTCGCGCCCCACCGCACCCCGACCTCCTACGGTGGGCGGCCGCGCACCGCACACCAGGGGGAGACCGATGACCGGCACCGGCGCCGAAGTGACCACGAGTGGCAGCAGGGCACCCGAGGGGCCCCTGGCCGGGCTGAAGGTGCTCGACCTGTCGATCGCCCTCACCGGGCCCTACGCCGCCACCCTGCTGGCCGACCAGGGCGCCGACGTGGTGAAGGTCGAGCGGCCCGGCATCGGCGACATCGCCCGTTGGGTGGGCGTGGCCGTCAACAACATGAGCGCCTTCTACCTGGCCTGCAACCGGGGCAAGCGCTGCATCGCCGTCGACCTGTCGAGCCAGGAGGGCGTCGACGTCGTGCTCCGCCTGGCCGCCGAGGCCGACGTCGTGGTGCAGAACTTCCGGCCGGGCGTGATCGACCGGCTGGGCCTCGGGTACGAGGCCGTGCGCGCCCTCAACCCCGACGTCGTCTACTGCTCGATCTCGGGCTACGGGCCCGAGGGCCCCTACCGCGACCGCAGCGCCTACGACACCTCGATCCAGGCCTACGCGGGCTTCGCCTCCAACCAGGCCGACCCCAACGGCGGGCCACCCACGTTCCTGCGCCAGAACGCGGCCGACAAGGTGAGCGCCCTGTTCGCCTCGCAGGCGATCACCGCAGCGCTCTACGCCCGGGCCATGGGCCGGGGTGGACAGCACCTCGAGCTCGGCATGGCCGACGCGTGCGTGTCGTTCCTGTGGGCCGAGTCGGCGGGCAACGAGGTGCTGCTCGAGTCCGACGGCACGCTCCCCTCCAGCTTCAACGCCGGCTTCCAGCCCATGCGCTTCCTCGACGGCTGGGGCATCGTCGTCCCCACCACCGACGCCGACTTCGCCGGCATGTGCAAGGCCCTCGACGTCGAGGGCTGGGACGACCCCCGCGTGCGCACCGTGGGCGAGCGGCGCAAGCACCGCGACGTGCTCGAGCCGATCATGGACATGTGCTACGCGATGGCCTCGAACCTCACCCAGGCCGAGGCCACCGAGCGCTTCGAGCGCGAGCGGGTGGCCTTCGCAATGATGCGCTCGACCGTCGAGATCACCGACGACCCGCACGCCGTCGCCATCGGGATGTTCACCGAGTTCGACCACCCCGTCACCGGGCGCACCCGCCTGCCGCGGCACCCCACGAACTTCCACGGCACGCCGGCCGCGCTCGGGGGCTTCTCCCCCGCACTGGGCGAGC
>CAMFLJ010000323.1 GCA_945957335.1 uncultured Actinomycetes bacterium
CGGCGGCCCCGCCCGGGCGTCCCCCCCACGCCCACCGAGGCCCCCCGCCTTCGGGCGGGGCGCTTCCGCGTCCGGGGTCGACCCGGGCACTAGCGTGCCGCCGACGGCGGACGGGCACGAGGAGGCGGACATGACCGACGCAGGCGACACCGGGCCGGGCAGCATCCCTCCCCCGCCGTCCCCGCCCGTGCCCCCGGGCGGGTGGCAGGCACCCACCCCGGCGCCACCCTCGGCTCCTCCTCCTGCGGCCCCGCAGGCTCCGGGGCCACCTCAGGCGGCACCGCCGCCCGTCGCGCCCGCCTACCCGGCCGCGCCCCCGCCCGTGGGCTACGGGCCGCCCCCGGCCTACGGGCAACCGCAGGGCTACGCCTACGGCTACCCCACCGCGCCGCGCAACGACGGCATGGCCATCGCCGCGCTGTGCTGCGGCATCGCGGCCATCCCCCTCACCCTGCTGTGCGGCCTGGGGGTGATCCTGGGCATCCTCGGGCTCGTCTTCGGCCTCGTGTCGATGCGCAAGATCGACCGGGCCGCAGGAGCGCTCACCGGGAGGGGCATGGCTCTGGCCGGGGCCATCTGCGGCGGCGTGGGCCTCGCACTCAGCCTCGGCTACTGGGTGATCATCATCATCGCCGCGGCGTCCGACTCCAACGCCCTCGGCGCACTGGCCACCGTCTGACGGCGGGCGGGCTCAGCGCAGGGGCGCGGCGTCGGGGGTGAGCGGCGCCGGCAGCAGGGTGTCGCCGGTGAGGTGGCGGTCGACCGCGGCGGCGGCCGAGCGGCCCTCGGCGATGGCCCACACGATGAGGCTCTGGCCCCGGCCCATGTCGCCGGCCACGAACACCCCGTCGACGTTGGTCGACCAGCGGTCGTCGCGGGCCACGTTGCCGCGGGCGTCGAGGTCGACGCCGAGCTGCTCGAGCAGGCCGCCCCGGTCAGGGCCGACGAAGCCCATGGCCAGGAAGACGAGCTCGCACTCGAGCTCGAACTCGCTGCCCTCGACGGGCACGAAGTTCGGGCGGCCGTCGACCATCTCCTGGCGCACCTCGACGGCCCGCAGGCCCCGGAGGTTGCCGTCGTCGTCGCCGAGGAACTCGAGGGTGTTGACGGCGTAGACGCGCTCGCCGCCCTCCTCGTGGGCCGACGACGTGCGGTAGACCAGCGGCCAGGTGGGCCACGGGTTCGCGTCGGGCCGGCTCTCCGGCGGGCGGGGCATGATCTCGAACTGGTGCACCGAGCGGGCACCCTGGCGGTGGGCGGTGCCGAGGCAGTCGGCCCCGGTGTCGCCGCCGCCGATGATCACCACGCGCTTGCCGTTGGCGTCGATCGGGTGGTGGTCGAGGTCGCCCTCCTGCACCCGGTTGGCCAGAGGGAGGTACTCCATGGCCTGGTAGACGCCGGTGTGCTGGCGGCCCTCGATGGGCAGGTCGCGCCAGGCGGTGGCACCGCCGGCGAGGACGACGGCGTCGAACTCGGAGCGGAGCTGCTCGGCGGTGACGTCGACGCCGACGTTCACGTTGCACCGGAACTCGGTGCCCTCGTCCTCCATCTGCTCGATGCGGCGATCGAGGTGGCGCTTCTCCATCTTGAACTCGGGGATGCCGTAGCGCAGGAGGCCGCCTGGCCGGTCGGCCCGCTCGAACACGATGACGTCGTGGCCGGCGCGGGTGAGCTGCTGGGCGGCGGCGAGGCCGGCGGGGCCCGAGCCCACCACGGCGACGCGCTTGCCGGTGCGCTCGGCTGGCACCTGCGGGGTGACCCAGCCCTCGGACCAGGCCCGGTCGATGATCTCGACCTCGACCTGCTTGATGGTGACCGGGTCGGCGTTGATGCCGAGGACGCAGGCGGCCTCGCACGGCGCCGGGCACAGGCGGCCGGTGAACTCGGGGAAGTTGTTGGTGGCGTGGAGCCGGTCGATGGCCTCGCGCCAGTTGTCCTTGTAGACCAGGTCGTTCCAGTCCGGGATGAGGTTGCCGAGCGGGCAGCCGTTGTTGCAGAACGGGATGCCGCAGTCCATGCAACGGCTGGCCTGGTCGCGGACCTTGGCGATCGGGAAGTCCTCGTAGACCTCGCGCCAGTCCTTGAGGCGCACGGGAACCTCTCGCCGCGAGGGCAGCTCGCGGTCGTGCTTCATGAAGCCGGTGGTGTCACCCATCGATCGATCTCCTCGTCAGACCCGGGCGGCGGCCATGACGGCCTCGACGGGGTCGCGGCCCTCGGCCAGCGCATCGCGCTCGGCCAGGAGGACCCGCTTGTAGTCCTTGGGCATGACCTTCACGAACGACCCGAGCGTGCGCTCCCAGTCGTCGAGCAGGCGGGCGGCCACGGTGGAGCCGGTCTCGGCGGCGTGGCGCTCGACCTGCTCGCGCAGCCATGCGGCGTCGTCGGTGTCGGGCGACTCGAGGTCGACCATCTCCGGGTTGACCCGGGCCGGGAAGGTGCCGTCGGCGTCGAGCACGAAGGCGATGCCGCCCGACATGCCGGCGCCGAAGTTGCGGCCCGTGGGGCCGAGCACGAGCACCCGGCCGCCGGTCATGTACTCGCAGGCGTGGTCGCCCACGCCCTCGACGACGGCGGTGGCGCCGCTGTTGCGCACGCAGAACCGCTCGCCCACGACGCCTCGCAGGTACATCTCGCCGCCGGTGGCCCCGTAGAGGATCACGTTGCCGGCGATGATGTTGTCCTCGGCCACGAAGGGCGAGTCGGCCGGCGGGTGCACGATGACCCGGCCCCCGGAGAGGCCCTTGCCGGTGTAGTCGTTGGCGTCGCCCGACAGCCGCAGGGTGATGCCCCGGGGCAGGAACGCACCGAAGCTCTGGCCGGCCGAGCCGTGGAAGTCGACGACGATCGTGTCGTCGGGCAGGCCCTCGCCGCCGTGGCGACGGGTGAGCTCGGCGCCGAGCATCGTGCCGACGGTGCGGTTCACGTTGCGGATCGGGCTGGCGATGCGCACCGGGCCGTTGCCCTCGAGCGCCGGCATGGCCTGGGCGATGAGCTCGTTGTCGAGCGCCTTGTCGAGCCCGTGGTCCTGGCCCTTGACGCGGTGGCGGCTGGCGCCCTCGGCGAGCTCGGGCACGTGCAGGATCGGGGTGAGGTCGAGCCCGGCCGCCTTCCAGTGGTCGACCGCGGCGCGGGTGTCGATCACCTCGGCGTGGCCGACGGCCTCCTCGATGCTGCGGAAGCCCAGCTCGGCGAGCAGCTCGCGCACCTCGGTGGCGATGTACTCGAAGAAGTTGACGACGAACTCGGGCTTGCCGGTGAAGCGCTTGCGCAGCTCGGGGTTCTGGGTGGCGACGCCGACCGGGCAGGTGTCGAGGTGGCAGACGCGCATCATCACGCAGCCCGACACGACGAGCGGTGCGGTGGCGAAGCCGAACTCCTCGGCGCCGAGCAGGGCGGCGATGACGACGTCGCGACCGGTCTTCAGCTGGCCGTCGCACTGCACGACGATGCGATCGCGCAGGTCGTTGAGCAGCAGCGTCTGCTGGGTCTCGGCCAGGCCGAGCTCCCAGGGGGCGCCGGCGTGCTTGAGCGACGTGAGCGGCGAGGCGCCGGTGCCACCGTCGTGGCCCGAGATGAGCACGACGTCGGCGTGGGCCTTGGAGACGCCGGCGGCGACGGTGCCGACACCGACCTCGGCGACCAGCTTCACGTGGACCCGCGCCTGGTTGTTGGCGTTCTTCAGGTCGTGGATCAGCTGGGCGAGATCCTCGATCGAGTAGATGTCGTGGTGCGGCGGGGGCGAGATCAGGCCCACGCCCGGGGTGGAGTGCCGGGTCTTGGCGATCCAGGGGTACACCTTGTGGCCGGGTAGCTGGCCGCCCTCGCCGGGCTTGGCACCCTGAGCCATCTTGATCTGGATGTCGTCGGCGTTGACCAGGTACTCGCTGGTGACGCCGAAGCGGCCCGAGGCCACCTGCTTGATGGCCGAGCGCTTGGAGTCGCCGTTGGGCAGCACCTCGAAGCGGATCGGGTCCTCGCCGCCCTCGCCGGTGTTCGACTTGCCACCCAGGCGGTTCATGGCGATGGCGAGGGTCTCGTGGGCCTCGGCCGAGATCGAGCCGTACGACATGGCGCCGGTGGAGAAGCTGTCTCTTATACACATCTCCGAGCCCACGAGACT
>CAMFLJ010000324.1 GCA_945957335.1 uncultured Actinomycetes bacterium
GGGCAACCCAGAACAGCCAGAGCTGCTGCAGCGCCCAGCCACCGACGAAGATCGCCTGACCCGTCGAGCGGGCCGGGTTGACCGAGGTGTTGGTCACCGGGATCGAGATCAGGTGGATCAGGGTCAGGCACAGGCCGATGGCGATGGGGGCAAAGCCCGGAGGTGCTTTTTTGCCGGTGGCGCCGAGGATGACGAACAGGAAGCCGAACGTCATGAGCAGCTCGATCACCAGGGCCGGGCCGATCTTGTAGCCACCGGGCGACAGCTTGTCGTAGCCGTTGGCGGCGAAGGCGCCGGCCTGGCTGTTGTCGATGTGGTAGCCGCCCGGGACGCCCTTGGCGACGAAGAGCAGCACGCCGGCGGCGGCGATGGCGGCGATGACCTGCACCACCACGTAGGGCAGCACCTCCTTGGCGGGGAAGCGCTTGGCGGCCCACAGGCCGACGGTGACGGCCGGGTTGAAGTGGCCGCCCGAGATGTGGCCCACGGCGTAGGCCATCGTGAGGACGGTGAGGCCGAACGCGAACGACACGCCGAGGAAGCCGAGCCCGAGGGGGTTGCCCTCACCACCGAACTTGGCGGCCAGAACGGCGGCGCCACAACCCCCGAAGACCAACCAGAACGTGCCGAACGCCTCGGCGACGAGCTTCTTGCTCATCTCCATGTGGAGCCCCCTTCGGAGCAGGTGCCGCCGACGGTCGACGACCCGCGCGACGTTAGGTGGCTCAGTTGGGCCGCTCGCGGACCGTCAGGCCGAGGTCCCGGACCGGGCTGCGTCGAGCTGGGCGAGCAGCTCGGGCGACGGGGGCGCCGCCAGCATGGCGTGCATCAGGTCGACCACGTGGGCCACGAACACGTTGGGGGGCGAGCCCTGGCGAAGGCCCCGGGCTGCCAGCAGCTCCCGGTCGGCGAGCATGGCGACGGCCGAGCGGATCGCGACGACCAGGCGCTCGGCGCGCAGCTCGGCCGGCACGTCGACCATCGCCGCCACGCTGAGCTCGCCGGCGCGGTGCAGCGAGGCCATCACCGGGCGGTCGACGGTGAGCAGCTCGGGCTCGGAGCGCTGCACCTCGGCCAGGAACCGGCCGTACCAGCCGGGGCTGTCGCCGATCACGGCCTCGGCCAGCGGGCGCACGACGACGTCGCACAGGGCGGCGAGGTCGGCGGTGCGGCCGGTGGCCTCGAGCTCGGCGAGCATCTCGGCCCGGCGGGCGTCGATGGGCCGCATCCGGGCGTCGAACACCGCCTCGACCAGCCCGGCCCGGGAGCCGAAGTGGTACTGCACGGCCGAGTGGTTGCGCTGCCCGGCCTCGGTGGCGACCTCGCGGAGCGACAGCGCCGGCAGGCCGCGCTCGGCGATCAACCGCTCGGCGGTGTCGATCATCGTGCGCCGGGCGCGGTCCCCTCGGGCTTCGGGCGGCATCGCCGGCGACACTACCCGGGTGCCCGATTCGGGCTGCGCAGGGGGCCGGTGGTGTGAGAGTGTCACAGGGCCATGCCCGATGCGCTCCACTCCCCCGACGTCGACCACCCCAACGAGGGGTTCGCCCCGGCCACCGGGGCGGGCACCGAGCGTCCCGAGCGGCTGCCCCCCACCGGCGGCCCCATCGAGCTCGAGCGCACCTTCGCCTTCGTCGACATCTGCGGCTTCACCGCGCTCACCGAGCGCCACGGGCCTCGCCGTGCGGTGCGGGCCCTCGAGGTGTTCCGGTCGCTGGTCAAGGAGGTCGCCGGGCGCCGCGGCATCCGCGTGGCCAAGTGGCTCGGCGACGGCGCCCTGCTGGTGGGCGTGAAGCCGGGCCCGACGGTGGCCACCGTCTCCGAGCTCACCGGGCGCTTCGAGTCGTTCGACATCGACCTGCGCGCCGGCGTGGCCAGCGGCGTGGCCCTCCTCTTCGACGGCGACGACTACATCGGCCGGCCGGTGAACCTGGCCGCCCGCCTGTGCGACGAGGCCGGCCCCGGCGAGCTGCTCGCCCACCCGTCGTCGCTCAACGGCGTGCCGGAGTGGGTCCGGCCCGGTCCCACCCGCATCGTGTCGGTCCGCGGCGTCGGACCGATCGACGGCATCTGCGCCCTGCGCCCCGCCCCCGACGTGCAGTTCCCGCCCGAGCCCATGTGGGACGCCGAGCTCTAGAGCGGCGAGGGTGCCCGACGGCACCCCAGCTCGTTTGGTGGGCCGACCGGGGCGGCCGCTAAGCTCTCCGGGCTGCCCCGGGGACGTCCCCGGCGGTGGCACCAAAGAAGCCCCCATCGTCTAGCGGCCTAGGACACCACCCTCTCAAGGTGGCGGCACGGGTTCGAATCCCGTTGGGGGTGCCAGTGAAACCGCAGGTCAGAGGCGTAGGGGCTCGGGAAACCGGGCCCCTCGTCGCGTCCATGGTCACAAAATGGTCACGGGACGGACTACCTTGCCGCCATGGCGCGGGGCTATCTCACCAAGCGCGGCGACTCCTGGCGGGTCGTCGTCGATGCCGGAACCGACCCCATCACGGGCAAGCGACGACAGTTGACCAAGACGGTCCGAGGTACCAAACGAGAGGCTGAGGCGGTCAAGGCCGCGATGCTGACCCAGGTCGCCGAAGGCCGAGCGGTCCGCACTGGCGCCACGCTCGGCGAGCTGCTCGAGGCCTGGTATGTCGCCAACTCTGCCGAGTGGTCGCCCCGGACCGCCCTCGAGAACCGTCGGATCATCAACGCAGTCATCGTCCCTGCCCTGGGTTCCCGGAAGCTCGCCAAGCTGCGGACAGCCGACATCGACGCGTTCTACGGTCGAGCCCGGGCAGGCGAGTTCGGCGGCGGCAAGCCGCTCGCCGCATCGACGGTGCGGAAGTACCACGCAGTGCTCCGGTCGTCGCTCCAACAGGGCGTACGGTGGGAATGGCTTGCGGTGAACCCTGTGGCCCTGGCCCAGCCACCGAGAGGGAAGCGCAAGGAGCCCACTCCTCCGACACCGGAGGAGCTCTCGAAGCTGCTTGGACGCTCTGAGGCAGAGGAGCCCGACTTCTACGTATACCTCCGCGTGGCGGCGTGCCTGGGGGCACGACGGGGCGAGATGTGTGGTCTGCGGTGGACCGACTTCAGGGACGAGTTCACCGTCGTCGAGTTGCAGACCGCGGTGGTGATCTCGAGCGAAGGTGTCGTCGTGAAGGAGACCAAGACCGATCGGCTGCGTCGGGTCGCCATTGACGCGAGCACCGCGGATGTCCTCGCATCACATCGGTCTGCCATGGAAGAACGGGCCCGCGTCTGCGGCGTAGCCCTTGCACGGGATGCGTTCCTGTTCTCCTACGAGGCCGATGGCTCCAAGCCGTGGCGGCCCGACAGCGTCACCCGCCGCTTCAACTCGTTGAGGGACGGGCTCGACCTCGGGCATGTCCGTCTCCACGACCTGCGCCACTACGTGGCGACCCGCCTCATCGCCAACGGCGTCGACATCAGGACCGTGGCCACCCGCCTGGGCCACGCCAGCCCGACGACGACGCTCAACACGTACAGCCACTTCGTCACCGAGGCCGACCGGGACGCAGCGGAGTTGCTGGCCGGCCTGCTTCCGGTGGGGCTCAGCGCGACGGAGAGCGACACCGGCGACGACTGAGATCCGAAGAGTCAGAACAGGTCGAGTCCGTGGTCACGTTCGATGGCTTGCTGGACCGGTTCACGTTCGCGAGGGATGGTGACGACTTCGTGTCTGGCGAGTGCTTCGGCGAGGTCTCCTCGGCTGCGGGGCGTGGCGAGGTCCGTTCTGGTGGGGTCGTAGTCGAGGCCGAGGTTGTGGCGTTCGAGGTGGGCGGCGCCTCGTAGCCATGTCGACAGTTGCGCGGGGTCGGTGGGGACGGGGCCGAGGATGCGGAGGTGGTAGTCGGTCGGGTTCTCGCAGGCATTTTGGACCCGGTTGTGGAGGTGGCGGTCGAGTTCGTGCTCGACCACCTCGAGCAGGCGGGCGTCGCCGCTGTGGTCGGTCTGGAACTGCTCTCGGGCGTTCATCTCCAGCGTGGCGTCGTCGAGCTCGGCCGAGAGGCGATCGAGCCCGTCGGTCAGCCCCGCGATCTGTTCGCGTAGGTCGCGCTGTTCTGCTCTGGTGCCTGGCCCTCGGAGCTTCCGGT
>CAMFLJ010000325.1 GCA_945957335.1 uncultured Actinomycetes bacterium
AGAACCTGCTCGGCAAGCGCGTCGACTACTCCGGCCGTTCGGTCATCGTGGTCGGCCCGACGCTCAAGCTGCACCAGTGCGGCCTGCCCAAGCTCATGGCGCTCGAGCTCTTCAAGCCCTTCGTGATGAAGAAGCTCGTCGACGCCGAGCTGGCCCAGAACATCAAGTCGGCCAAGCGCATGGTCGAGCGCCGTCGCCCGCAGGTGTGGGACGTGCTCGAGGAGGTCATCAAGGAGCACCCGGTGATGCTGAACCGGGCGCCCACGCTGCACCGCCTCGGCATCCAGGCCTTCGAGCCGGTGCTGGTCGAGGGCAAGGCCATCCAGATCCACCCGCTGGTGTGCCACGCCTTCAACGCCGACTTCGACGGCGACCAGATGGCCGTGCACCTGCCCCTGTCCGCCGAGGCCCAGGCCGAGGCCCGGGTGCTGATGCTCTCGGCCAACAACATCCTCTCGCCGGCCGACGGCCGCGCCCTGGTCACGCCCACCCAGGACATGATCATCGGCGCCTTCTACCTCACCGAGCAGGTCGAGGGAGCCAAGGGCGAGGGTCGCGTCTTCCGCAACCTCGACGAGGTGGAGCGGGCCTACGAGGCCGGCGACATCGAGCTCCACGCGCTGATCGAGTACCGCGCTCCGGAGCACGTCGTGGGGGAGAAGGACGGCCGTCCCGAGTACCGCCGCACCACGGCCGGCCGCGTGTTCTTCAACACCACGCTGCCCGAGTCGTTCGAGTTCCAGAACGTGCGCATCGACAAGAAGGTCATGGGCCGCATCGTCGACGAGCTCGCGCACAACTACGACAAGGCCGACGTGGCCGCGTCGCTCGACCGCATCAAGGAGCTCTGCTACCGCTTCGCCGCCAAGTCCGGCCTGACGATCTCGATCGAGGACGTCAAGACCCCGGTGGCGAAGAAGGAGATCCTCGATCGGCACGAGAAGGAGGCCGACAAGGTCGAGACCCAGTTCCGACGGGGCATCATCACCGATGGTGAGCGCCGTCAGAAGGAGGTCGAGATCTGGACGACCGCCACCGACGAGGTGCGCACGGCCATGGAGAAGACCCTCAAGGCCGAGAAGTTCAACCCCATCGACATGATGGTGGGCTCGGGTGCCCGAGGGAACATGATGCAGGTCCGCCAGATCGCGGGCATGCGTGGCCTGGTGGCCAACCCCCGAGGCGACATGATCCCCCGCCCGATCAAGTCGAACTTCCGTGAAGGCCTGACGATGCTGGAGTACTTCATCGCCACGCCTGGCGCCCGCAAGGGCCTGGTCGACACCGCCCTCCGCACCGCCGACTCGGGCTACCTCACCCGTCGACTCGTCGACGTGGCCCAGGAGCTCATCATCAACGACGAGGACCCCTTCGCCGACGGTGGTGCGGTCCGCGGCATCTGGATCGAGGGCATCGAGGCCGACCGTCCGGGCAAGCGGGCGTGGCTGGAGACCCGTCTCTACAGCCGCACCCTGGCCGACGACGTGAAGCTCTCGGACGGCACGACCTATCCGAAGGGCACCGTCATCGGCGAGCCCGAGATGGAGGCGCTCCGCGACGATCCCACGATCGAGCGGGTCCGCGTCCTCTCGCCGCTCACCGACGACTCCGACATGGGTGTCTCGGCGGCCTGCTACGGCCTGTCGCTGGCCACCGCCAAGCTCATCGAGGTCGGCGAGGCGGTCGGCGTCATCGCCGCCCAGTCGATCGGTGAGCCCGGCACGCAGCTCACCATGCGGACCTTCCACACGGGCGGCATCGCCGGCGCCGACATCGCCGGCGGTCTCCCCCGAGTGGTCGAGCTCTTCGAGGCCCGCAGCCCCAAGGGCAAGGCCACGCTGTCCCGCCTGACGGGCATCGTGCGCATCGCCGAGGACGAGGGCAAGGGCCGCGTGATCACCGTCGTCGCCGACGACGGCACCGAGGAGGCCTACACCGTGCCGAGCCTCGCCCGCCTCGAGGTGGTCGACGGCCAGGAGATCCACGCCGGTGACCCCATCGTCGACGGCCCCCGTGATCCCAAGGAGCTCCTCGAGATCAAGGGCGTGCAGGAGACCCAGCAGTACCTCGTCACCGAGGTCCAGAAGGTGTACCAGGACCAGGGCGTGCCGATCCACGACAAGCACATCGAGCTGATCGTGCGCCAGATGACCCGCAAGATCGCGGTGCAGGAGCCGGGCGACTCCGACTTCCTGCCGGGCGAGCGGGTCGACTCCAAGGTGTACCGCGACACCAACCGTGCGCTCGTGATGGAGGGCAAGCAGCCTGCGGAGGGCCGCCCCGAGATCATGGGCATCACCAAGGCGTCGCTCGCCACCGACTCCTGGCTCTCGGCCGCCTCCTTCCAGGAGACCACCCGGGTGCTCACCGAGGCCGCCATCGAGTCGCGCAGCGACTCCCTGCTCGGCCTCAAGGAGAACATCATCATCGGCAAGCTGATCCCGGCGGGCACCGGCACCTACGCCTACCGCGACATCACCACCTCGGCCCCCGACTACTCGCCGATGGAGTACTACTCCTCCGGTGACGACGAGGCCGACCTGGCCGGCGTGCTCGCCGACCGCATGGCCGGCGACCTCGTCGCCGGGGCCGGTGACCTGGCCCAGGGCGGCGAGGAGCTGCCCGACGCCCAGGTGATCGAGCTGCCCCAGGCCGAGGGATCGGCCTGACCCACTCCCGGGAACGCCGGCCGGGCCCCTGTGCCCGGCCGGCCTCCCACGGGCGTTTGCCGAACAGGTGCGCCCGCCCCTAGCATTGTCAGTCGGCTCTGGCGCGGATCGCGCCCGTGCGCGAGGTCATCCCGATCCCGCACGTCGAGCTGTCGATCGGTTCCGTAGGAAAGGTTCGCTGTGCCCACCATCCAGCAGTTGGTCCGCAAGGGCCGCCAGTCGAAGCCCGCCAAGGGCAAGACCCCGGCCCTGAAGGGCGCCCCGCAGCGACGGGGTGTGTGCACGCGCGTCTACACGACCACCCCCAAGAAGCCGAACTCCGCCCTTCGCAAGGTCGCCCGCGTGCGCCTGTCGAGCGGCATGGAGGTCACCGCCTACATCCCGGGCGAGGGCCACAACCTGCAGGAGCACTCCATCGTGCTCGTGCGCGGTGGTCGTGTGAAGGACCTCCCCGGTGTCCGCTACAAGATCATCCGCGGCACGCTCGACACCTCGGGCGTGCGCGACCGCAAGCAGGCCCGTAGCCGCTACGGCGCCAAGAAGGAGAGCTGACGTGCCCCGCAAGGGTCCCGCCCCGCGCCGAGAGCTGATGCCCGATCCGATCTACCGGTCGGTGGTCGTCACCCAGCTCGTCAACAAGATCCTCCAGCGCGGCAAGCGCTCCACCGCCGAGCGCATCGTCTACGAAGCCCTCGACATCATCCAGACCAAGACCGGCGCCGAGCCCATCGCCACCCTGAAGCGGGCGGTCGACGGCGTGAAGCCCCAGCTCGAGGTGCGCAGCCGCCGCGTCGGTGGCGCCACCTACCAGGTCCCGGTCGAGGTGCGCCCCCGTCGGGCCAACACCCTCGCCATCCGCTGGATCGTCGGCTACTCGCGCCAGCGCCGTGAGCGCACCATGGCCGAGCGCCTCGCCAACGAGCTGCTCGACGCCAGCAACGGCGTCGGCGCCTCGATCAAGCGCAAGGAAGACCTCCACAAGATGGCCGAGTCCAACAAGGCCTTCGCGCACTACCGCTGGTAGCCCGCCGCCCCCGGCGAGTCGCCGTGCCTCGTCGCCCCGCCTCGGCGGGGCGTCGTCGCGGTGGCCACGCCGCCCGCACCGTCCTCACCTCACCACGCACGCCTCACCGACAGGACTGAAGAGATGGCCAGTCGCCCGCATCCCCTCGAGCGCACCCGCAACATCGGCATCATGGCCCACATCGATGCCGGCAAGACCACCACCACCGAGCGGATCCTCTACTACACCGGCAAGAACTACAAGATCGGTGAGGTGCACGACGGCGGCGCCACCATGGACTGGATGGTCCAGGAGCAGGAGCGCGGCATCACCATCACCTCCGCCGCCACCACCTGCGAGTGGAACGACCACCGCATCAACATCATCGACACCCCCGGCCACGTCGACTTCACCATCGAAGTCGAGCGCTCGC
>CAMFLJ010000326.1 GCA_945957335.1 uncultured Actinomycetes bacterium
CCCCTACCTCATCCTCTCCAACACGGCCCGGGCCGGCGCCACCGGCTTCCTGAAGACCCTCGCCCTCGAGGTCGCCGGCGACGGCGTCACCGTGAACTCGGTGCAGCCCGGCAGCCACGACACCGACCGCATCCGCAACCTCCACGGCGGCGAGACCTCGGGCGCGGCGGCCGACATCCCCGTGGGCGTGCTGGGCCGCCCGGAGGACTTCGGCGAGGTCGTGGCGTTCCTCTGCAGCGACCAAGCCCGGTTCATCACCGGCGCCGCCGTCCCCGTCGACGGCGGCGCGGTGCGCGCCCTGCTCTAGCGGGTCACGGCGCGACGGCGTCGGCGGTGAGGAAGCCGGTGGGCCGATAGACGCCCATCAGCATGTTCTCGTGCATCCCGTAGCCGACCTCGCCCGTCGAGGTCTCGAACCGCGACAGCGTCTCGTTCAGGATGGCGTAGCGGCGGCGGTCCTCCGGCCGGCTGAAGTCGTGCTCGACGGCCTCGACCTTGAGCGGGCCCTGGTAGTACCCGTGGCCCCAGCTCTCGTCGGGCGCGTACCCCGACCCGGCGGCCAGGTAGAGCGTCCGCAGCGGCGCGGTGGTCACGACGATCGGCTCGCCGTCGGGGACCGGCAGCGTGATGACGGCGTGGTCGAGCTCGCGGGTGCCGCTGATGTAGGTGGGCTCGATCTCCGGGCGCCCGAGGTGCTCGGGGGCCCGCCCGAGGTCGGAGTTCCAGACCCGCATCGACTCCTCGACGTGGCGGTGCCCGTCCTGGTCCTGGTCGACCTGCACCTTGAGCATGTGGTCGTCGAACTGCATCGGGATCCAGTCGTGGCGGAACCCGTGGCCGTCGCCCGCCTCCCGGGCCCGGATGCCGGGGTGCTCGCGCTCACCGACCGGGCGCACGCCCCAGGAGCGGTCGCGCACGCCCTTCCACCGGTCGGGCGTGACCTCGAAGGTGCGCCCGGCCACGGTGAAGTGCCCCGACCACACGCCGACCTGGGCGAACCGGCTCACGTCCTGCTGGACGCGCTCGTAGCTGCGGATGAACGTGCGCGGCTCCTCCAGGGCGTCGACCGTGCCGGTGAAGGTGAGGTCGGCGGTGATGCCCCACTCGTTGGGCTCCACGGTGATGCGGATGCGGCGCAGGCCCTCGAGCACCTCGATGCCGTAGGGCCCGACGGAGGTGTCGAGCCGGTCGGACCCGAGCTCTCGCGACGCTCGGAGCGTGTACTGCTTGGTGCCGACCGAGACCGAGACGAAGGCGTCGGTGACCCCGAGGTTCGGGTACTGCCCGAGCCCGGTGATGAGGAACACCTCGTCGCTCGACCCGTGGAGGTTGAAGTAGTAGCGGTCGTAGAAGTTCCGGTCCGACGTTCCGACGTGGTCGAACGTGTGCGGGGTCTGGTGCAGCAGCAGGTCGTCGGCGGGGCTGAGCGGCATGGTCGTCCTCTGGTCGGTGATGAGCGCGGGCGGGCCCCAGTCTCGCGACCAGGACCACGACGGTGCGACGTCGGCTGCGCCTAGGCCCGTCCGCCCGGCGAGGCGGCGTGGTGAAAGGCGGTACCGAGCTGGCGGGCGATGCCCTGGCGGCGGTGCTCCGGCGCCACGACCACCGAGCGCACCTCGCCCAGGTCGTCGCCGACCCAGCCGCGCAGCACGCCCACGACCTCGCCCCGCCTCCGGGCGACCACGGAGAGCCGCTCGTAGCCCCGCGGCATGCTCGCTTCCGGGCTGCCCCGGGGCGTCACGTGCTCGGGCCACGCCGCCACCTCGAACGCGGCGGCCTCCGGGTCGACGAGCGTGCAGATCGAGAGCTCGAGCTCGACGCCGCCGCGGCCGACCACGATCGCCGGGGCGAAGGCGGCGTCGGCGACGGGCACCCAGCGCCGGTGGGCATCGCCGTGGCGCTGCTCCTCGAGGAGGTGCACGCGGTCGAAGCGCACCTCGACGACGAAGCCCGAGAGGGCGGCGATGGCGGCCGGGATCCGTTCCGGGTCCATGTCGTCGGAGAGCGTCACGTGGGGCACGAACGAGTGGGTGAGCTCGCGCTCGAGCGGCGGCACGAACACCGCGTCGCGCAGCGTCCGCAGCACCGAGGTGGCCGGGCCCCGGCCACCGACGGCGAGGTGCACCGTGGGCGTGGCGGGCAGGAAGGTCGACGGTGGCCCGAGCCGCAGGGTGAAGGGCCGTGTGACCGCCGCGGCCTCGCGCAGGCGGCGCAGCGCGACGGGAACCTCCTCGACCCGGACGTTCACCGGCGGGACCAGCGTGAGGTGGGGCGGCACCCGGCCAAGGGCCCCGTCGTCACAGGCGCGGCGCAGGCCGTCGATCTCGGTCGCGAAGGGCTCGGGGACGAGCAGGGCGACGCCGAGTCGGAGGCGGGGCACGGCCCGACGCTACCGTCGCCCCGATGCCGAGAGCACTGGTGGTGCAGCACGTCGAGGTCGACGCCCCCGCGCTGGTCGCGGTGGCGCTCGAGGGCGCCGGGGTCGAGGTGGTCGTGCACCGCACCGACCACCACGGCGACCCTCCCCCGATCGACGGCCACGACGCCCTGGTGGTGATGGGCGGCCCGCAGTCGGCCGCGTCCGACGACGGGTTCCCCACCCGTCGGGCCGAGCTCGCCCTGATCGCCGATGCCGTCGGTCGCGGCCTGCCGGTGCTGGGTGTGTGCCTCGGCGCTCAGCTGCTGGCGGAGGCGGTCGGCGGGACCGCCGTCCGGGGCGACCGGGGCCTGGAGGTGGGTTGGGCCGAGGTGACGCTCACCCCGGCCGCCGCCCACGACGACCTGTTCGCCCAGGCCGCGCCCACCTTCGCCCCGCTGCACTGGCACGGCGACACGGTCGAGCTGCCGCCGTCAGCGGTGCTGCTGGCCTCCAGCGAGCTCTACCCGAACCAGGCCTTCCGCGTCGGTGCCCGGGCATGGGGCATCCAGTTCCACGTCGAGGCCGACCGGCCGCTCGTCGAGTCGTTCGTCGGCGAATGGCCGCACCAGGCCGAGGATCCGGTCGCGCTGCTCGCGGAGGCCGACGAGCGGCTGGCGGCCCTGGCGCCCACGGCCGAGTCGGTGCTCGGCCGCTTCGCCGCCTCGATCGCCTGACCGGCCGGGGCGGCGGTTGGATCGGTCGCGACGGTGGCCGGTGAGGGAACATGGCACCCATGGCCGACGACCACACCCACCTCCCGCAGCTCGACCCTGACGAGTACCGGGTGAAGCCCGGCTCGTCGGTCGACCTCTCGAAGTGGTCGACGAACACCACCGACGGCTTCGACGGCGACAAGGCCCAGGCCCAGGCCGTGCTGCTCGGCCTCAACGAGCGCCTCGGCCAGCTCCAGCAGCTGCTCTACGCCCAGGCCGAGCACAAGATGCTGATCGTGCTCCAGGGCATGGACACCTCGGGCAAGGACGGCACCATCAAGCACGTCTTCCGCACCATCAACCCGCTGGGTGTGAAGGTGGCCAACTTCAAGCGACCGAACGACGTCGAGCTGGCCCACGACTACCTGTGGCGCATCCACGAGCACACGCCCCGCAACGGGCGCATGGTGATCTTCAACCGGAGCCACTACGAGGACGTGCTGGTCGTGCGGGTCCACGACCTCGTGCCCGAGAAGGTGTGGAAGCGCCGATACGAGCACATCCGGGGCTTCGAGCAGATGCTCGCCGACGAGGGCACCGTCATCGTCAAGCTGTTCCTCCACATCTCCAAGAAAGAGCAGAAGGCCCGCCTCCAGGAGCGCCTCGACAACCCGGCCAAGCACTGGAAGTTCGAGCACGGCGACATCAGCGAGCGCGCCCACTGGGACGCCTACACCGACGCCTACGAGGACGCGATCGCCGAAACCTCCACGAAGGACGCGCCCTGGTACGTCGTGCCGGCCGACCGCAAGTGGTACCGCAACCTGGTGGTGTCGCAGCTGCTGATCGACAAGCTGCAGTCGCTCGACATGGACTACCCGGCCCCGATGGACGGCATCGAGGACATCCGCCTCGAGGACTGACGCCGTCGGCCGGGCGGCGACCGTTCCGGCGGTGCTCGTTCCGGCGGTGCTCGTTCCGGCGGTGCTCGTTCCGGCGGTGCTCGTTCCGGCG
>CAMFLJ010000327.1 GCA_945957335.1 uncultured Actinomycetes bacterium
CGCGGCTGATCACGACGGCGCTGAGCACGGGAGCGTCATCGTCGACATCGGCGGCGGCGCTCCCGAGGTCGCCCGCCAGCACGGGCAGGCCCGCCGGTCGCGGAGGGAACGGCACCGGCCCGTCCGGCTCGTCGAGCAGGTGGTCGTAGGAGCCCTGGTGGTCGAGGTGGGGGTCGGCCTCCACGTACTTGTCGAACCGGGCCCGGCGCCGCTCGGGGGTCAGCGACGCCAGGTGCTGGATCCGCAACGTGGTGTCGACCCAGAGCAACCGGTCGATGGAGGTCGGCACCGGCACGAAGTGGAGGCGGTCGGTGGGGAAGCGCTGGCCCGGCTCGGCGGCGAACAGCCGGTAGATGGTGAGGGCGTTGCGGTCGAAGTGGTCCTCGTCGTCGATCATGCGGAAGCACTGCATGCCGTAGGCGAGGCCGGGGAGGGCGTCGGTGTCGAGGAAGTGGCGCAGGGCGTGGGCGTCGTCGGCGGGGATGCGCTCGTCGGCGTCGAGGGAGAGGATCCAGCGGGGGTGGAGGTCTTCGGCGGCGGCGAGGAGGCGGTTGCGGTTGGCGCTGTCGTCCCAGCCTTCGTAGGTGTCGCGTCGGGGGTTGCGGAGCAGGACGCGCACGAGGGGGTGGGCTTCGAGGATGTCGGCGGTGGTGTCGGTGCTGCCGTCGTCGAGGGCGACGACGGCGTCGGCGAAGCGTTCGACGGAGGCGAACCAGCCGGGCAGGTCGTGGGCGGCGTTGCGGGCCGGCAGCAGCACCACGACCTCAGGGGTGGCGACCGGCTCGACGAGCGGGCGGCCGCCGAGGATCACGGGCTGGTCGGGGTCGCGCTCGTCGACCCACGGGACGAGCTCGGTCGGCACGTCGTCGAGCCCGCCGTGGCCCGTCGGGAACGCGCCACCCGGATCGGCCTCGAGGTACTTGGCCACCCGGGCCTCCCGTCGGGCCTCGTCGGCCGAGCCGACGTGCTGCATCCGCAGCGACGTGCGGACGTGGCGCTGTCGGCCGATCGAGGTCGGCACCGGATCGAAGTGGAGGCGGTCGGTGGGGAAGCGCTGGCCCGGCTCGGCACCGAACAGCCGGTACACCCACACCGGTGCGGGCTCGCACCCGTCACGCCACATGCGGAAGCACTGCATGCCGTAGGCGAGGCCGGGGAGGGCGTCGGTGTCGAGGAAGTGGCGCAGGGCGTGGGCGTCGTCGGCGGGGATGCGCTCGTCGGCGTCGAGGGAGAGGATCCAGCGGGGGTGGAGGTCTTCGGCGGCGGCGAGGAGGCGGTTGCGGTTGGCGCTGTCGTCCCAGCCTTCGTAGGTGTCGCGTCGGGGGTTGCGGAGCAGGACGCGCACGAGGGGGTGGGCTTCGAGGATGTCGGCGGTGGTGTCGGTGCTGCCGTCGTCGAGGGCGACGACGGCGTCGGCGAAGCGTTCGACGGAGGCGAACCAGCCGGGCAGGTCGTGGGCGGCGTTGCGGGCCGGCACCAGCACCACCACCTCGGCCCGCCCGTCGTCGAGGTCGCCGGCCGCCATCCGCCGGGCCAGCCCGACGAGCCGGTCGAGGTCGACGTTGCCCGGGCACGTCTTGGCCCGGTTGATCAGGTGGTGGGGCAGGACGTGCTCGCGGTCGAGGGGGATGCCCCACCGGTGGTGGGCATCGGCCAGCAGGCCCGCGGCGGCGCGGTACTGGGCGGACGGCCGGGCGACGTCGAGGGGTCGGCCCTCGTCGGCCATCTCGATGCCGATGGTGACCGCGTTGGGCGAGGCCTCACCGAGCACGGGCAGCTCGGGGTGCGCCACGTTGCCTGCGTGGAACGCGGTGTCGGCCTCGTCGACGAGGTGGACGACGGTGCCGTCGAGGGCCACCACGTGGTGGGCGCTCACCCCGCTCGCCGGTGAGGCGAACCAGGCGAGGGTGCCCTCGAAGGTGCCGTCGGTGGTGTGCACGACGACCGCCCGCGGCTCGAGGCCGTCGCGGCCGGCCTGCCAGTTGGCGGGGTGTGGTTCGGCGCCCGGGACGGGCACCGCGTCAGCCCGTGAAGGAGGGGGTGGCGGTGACCGCCGCCGCGGCGGCGCCCTTCGACGCACCCGCGCCCGAGACGTCGCCACCCGGAGCGGTGGTGGTGGTCGTGTCGCCGGGGTAGAGGTCGTAGATGTCGGCCACGGCGGCGGTGGAGCCGGCGCGCACGGGGCTGGCCCCGGCCAGCGCGGTGGCGTAGGTGGTGGCGGCCCCGACCGTGACACCCAGGGCGACGAGGCCCTTCACGAAGCCACGTCGGCTCACACGGCCGTCCACGTAGGCGTCGACGAGTTCTTCACGGGTCATCTGCGGCACTCCGGTGGCGAAGGACGATGTCGGGGCGAACCTTAACCGGTGCAAGGAAGGGGCCCTGGCATCCGCGGAGGGGCGCTGCGCCCACATCGGGGAAGAAGCTGCACCTCACAAGTGTTGGAGCCCGCATGACCGAGACGACGGCTGAGACCACGACCGTGCCCGACCTTCCGGGTGGCCCCCACGACATCGAGTTCTTCTTCGACCCGGGGTGCCCGTTCGCCTGGCAGACCTCGGTGTGGATCCGCCGCGTCGCCGAGCTGCGCGACGTGTCCGTCGGCTGGCGGTTCATCTCCCTGCTGTTCATCAACGAGGGCAACGACCTGCCCGAGGGCATGGTGCGGGCCCAGCAGCGCGGCCTCGAGTACCACCGCCTGTGCGCCGCGGCGCGCGAGTCGCTCGGCAACGACGCCGTCGGTGACCTCTACCGGGCCTACGGCGAGCGCTTCTGGAGCGCCACGCCCGGCGGCGACTTCGGCGAGCGGCTCTCGGCCGCCGCGAAGGCCGCCGACCCGGCCGAGATCGTGGCCGACCTCGGCCTCCCGACCGAGCTCCTCGACCACCTCGGGAACGACTCGTGGGACGGGCTGATCCGGGCCGAGAGCGACGAGGCCTTCCGGCGCACCGGCCCCGACGTCGGCACCCCGATCCTCACCTTCGGCCCGCCCGACGGGAACTCGCTGTTCGGCCCGGTCATCAGCTCGGTGCCCGACGACGAGACCTCGCTGCGCCTCTACGACGCCATGCAGGTGCTCGGCGAGTTCCCCGGCTTCTCCGAGATCAAGCGCTCGGCGCGGGCACCGCTCGACCTCCCGCTGTTCAGCTGACGCCGCGCACCCCCGGCGCGCCGGCGACCCGACCGGTAGGTTGGGCCGCTCACATCACATCCGGGGGGAAGCGTGACCACCTATCCGCGCGAAGAGATCGAAGCTGCGTTCGCCGAGTACCGGCGGCTCGGCGTGGGCGAGGAGGACTGGTCCGCCTGGGCGAAGCTCTTCACCGACGACGCCCTGTACGAGGAGCACTGCCTCGGCACGTTCCGCGGCCAGAAGGCGATCGAGGACTGGATCGTCGCCTGCATGCAGGACTACCCGACGATGACGCTCTGGATCGAGTGGTACCAGATCGACGGGAACCGCATCTACTTCTACATCTGGAACAACCTGCCCGATCCCACCGGCACCGGGCAGCGCTTCGGGTTCCCGAACACCACGATCCTCGAGTACGCCGGCGACGGGAAGTTCAGCTTCGAGGGCGACTACTACAACCCGGCCGACGCCGAGCGCGTGTTCCGCGAGTGGCTGGCGGCCGGTGGCCGCCGCTCCACGCCGAAGGACCACTCCCTGAAGGGCATCGACGGCTGGTCGCCGCCCGTGCCCGAGCCGGCGTTCCCGCGTGAGGAGGTCGAGCGCGAGCTCGAGATCTACCGCCAGCGCGGCGACAAGGCCGTGGCCACCGGCGACTGGAACCAGTGGGCCGACCAGTTCACCGAGGACGCCCAGTACCGCGAGCACCACTATGGCTACTACCGCAGCCAGCAGGAGATCCGCGACTGGATCAACGGCGTCATGCAGCCGTTCCCGACGATGATCTTCCCGATCAAGAGCTACTCGATCGACGGCAACCGGGTCAGCGCGCTGATCCCGAACATCCTGCCGGCGCCCGAGGGCGACGACGGCTACTACGGCTTCGACGTCAACACGATCCTCCACCTGTCTCTTATACACATCTGACGCTGCCGACGAAGAGGATAGTGGGGG
>CAMFLJ010000328.1 GCA_945957335.1 uncultured Actinomycetes bacterium
CTGATCACCCGCCCGTGACCATGCTCCCGATCGCCGTCGACGCCATGGGCGGCGACAAGGCGCCCGGTGAGATCGTCGCGGGTGCCGTGCAGGCCGCCGACGAGCTCGGCGTGCCCGTGGTGCTCGTCGGCCGCCCCGACGAGATCGGCGACACCCACGGTCTCGAGGTCATCGAGGCCTCCGAGGTCATCGCCATGGACGCCGACGCCGCCAACAGCGTCCGCACCATGAAGGACTCCTCGCTCGTGCGGGCCGCCGAGGCCGTCCGCGACGGGCGGGCCTCGGCCATGGTCAGCGCCGGCAACACCGGGGCCACCATGGCCAGCGCGCTGCTGCGCATGGGCCGCATCAAGGGCGTGGCCCGCCCCGCCATCGCCACGCCGCTGCCGGTGCCCGGCTCCGACCGGCCCACCGTGCTGCTCGACGCCGGCGCCAACGCCGAGTGCAGCCCCGAGTGGCTGGTGCAGTTCGCCCAGATGGGCGCCGTGTTCTCCCGCCAGCGCTACGGCATCGAGTCGCCCAAGGTGGCCCTGCTGTCGATCGGCGAGGAGCCCACCAAGGGCACCCCGCTGGTGAAGGAGACCCACAAGATCCTCGCCCAGGGCGAGTGGATCGGTGCCACGGGGGCCGAGTTCATCGGCAACGTCGAGGGCCGCGACCTCCTCACCGACGCCGCCGACGTGGTCGTCACCGACGGCTTCACCGGCAACGTGGCACTGAAGACCCTCGAGGGCAGCCTCAAGACCCTCATCGGCGCCCTCTTCGAGGCGTTCGGCTCCACCCCCGAGGCCCAGGCCGCCACCGAGCAGCTCATGCCGGCCCTGCTGCCGCTCTACGCCAGCCTCGACCCCGACAACACCGGCGGGGCGATGCTCCTCGGCGTCGACGGCGTCTGCATCATCAGCCACGGCTCGTCCGGGGCCACCGCGATGGTGAACGCCATCCGCGTCGCCCGCGACATGGTCGCGACCGACGTGGTGGGGCACCTCAGCCGGGCCGTGCGGCCTGACGCCGGCTGATCCCGGCTCTGCCGCCCGAACCGGATTTCGGCGCTCTACCTGGGACTTTGCCCGGTTCACAAGCGCGCAATGTCGGTCCCCGCTAGCATCGCCGCGTTTCACCAGAGCGACCGAGGAGTGCACCTCCGTGCCCGCAGAGACCCACGTCGAACAGCCCCCCATGGACCGCCAGGCGGTGCTCGATCTCATCCGTGACCGGCTGTCCGACATCCTCGAGATCGAGCCCTCCTCGATCAACGAGGGCGACTCCTTCGCCGACGACCTCGACGCCGACTCGCTGGCGCTGATCGAGCTCGTCGAGGCCCTCGAGGAGGACATCGGCGAGCGCACCGTCGGGTTCCGCATCGAGGACGAGGACCTCGAGGACCTCAAGACCGTCCGCGACGCCGTCGACTACGTCGTCGCCAAGCTGGGCTGAGGCCCTGCACCCCGATCCGCTCGCCGAGCTGACCGACCGACTGGGCCACCGGTTCTCCGAGCCCGGTCCGTTGGTGCTCGCCCTGACCCACCGCTCGTGGTGCGCGGAGCACGCGGGCGAGGCGTCGAACGAGCGGCTCGAGTTCCTCGGTGACGCGGTGCTCGGGCTGGTGGTCACCGCCTACATCTTCGACCGCCACCCCGAGATGCCCGAGGGGTCGCTGGCCAAGCTGCGCGCCGCCGTCGTGAGCGCGCCCACCCTCGCCAGCGTCGCGTCGGAGCTCGGCGTCGGCGCCGCCCTCCGCCTCGGCAAGGGCGAGGCCGCCAGCGGCGGGCGCGAGAAGGCCTCGATCCTGGCCGACGCCATGGAGGCCCTGATCGGTGCGGTCTACGTCGACGGAGGCCTCGACGCCGCCCGCCGGCTCGTCCTCGACCTGTTCGAGGAGCGCATCGACGACGAGGTTGCCGGCCCCGGCGGCCCCGGCGGGGCCGACCACAAGACCCAGCTCCAGGAGCTCGTCGCCCGGCGCTTCGAGGCGGTCCCCGCCTACGTGGTGTCCGACGAGGGCCCCGACCACGAGAAGACCTTCTTCGCCGAGGTGCGCGTCGGTGACGAGCTCATCGGCCGTGGCGAGGGGCGCAACAAGAAGGCCGCCGAGCAGGCCGCCGCCGGCGCCGCCCTGGCCCACCTCGCCACCACCACCACCGATCTCCGAACCCCGGCGCCCGTCACCGTGCCGACGGGGCCACCCACGAACGCCATCAACGAGAGCGAGCCGGACCATGCCTGAGCTGCCCGAGGTCGAGACCATCCGGCGAGAGCTGGAACGCGAGGTCGTCGGCAAGAAGATCAAGTCGGTCGAGGTCACGGGCAAGCGCTCGATCCGGCGCCAGACGCCGGCCGAGTTCACCAAGCGCCTCGAGGGCGTGAAGATCACCGGCGCCCAGCGCAAGGGCAAGTACCTGCTCATGCCGCTCGACTCGGGCGACGTGCTCGTCGTCCACCTCCGCATGTCGGGCCAGCTCCTGCGCCAGGCCCCCAAGGACCCGGTGGCCAAGCACACCCACGTCACCATCGCCTTCACCCAGGGCGGCCAGTTGCGCTTCGTCGACCCGCGCACCTTCGGCGAGATGTTCCTCGCCACCCCCGACGAGATCACCAACGAGATCGAGGAGCTCTCCAACCTGGGCGTCGACCCGGTCGAGACCCCCATGTCGTGGGTCGACTTCGGGCACTTGTTGCGCTCGAAGCGCATGAAGCTCAAGGCGTTCCTGATGGACCAGTCGATGATCGCCGGGATCGGCAACATCTACAGCGACGAGATCCTCTTCGACTCGGGCCTGCGCTACGACCGCGACACCGACTCGCTCACCACCCAGGAGATCCGGCGGCTCTACCGCTCGCTCGTCGAGATCCTCCACGAGGCCATCAAGTACGGCGGCTCGACGCTGGCCGACGAGCAGTACGTCGACCTCAACGGCAAGCCCGGCGAGTACCAGCAGCACCACCAGGTGTACGACCGCGAGAAGCAGCCGTGCCGGCGCTGCCGCCGCCACGACATCGTGAAGTCGAAGTTCGCCCAGCGGTCCACCTTCTACTGCGAGGTCTGCCAGGTCTGATGTACCTCAAGCGCCTGCAGATGAAGGGCTTCAAGTCCTTCGCCGACACCACCACCCTCGACCTCGAGCCCGGCGTCACCGTCGTCGTCGGGCCCAACGGCTCGGGCAAGTCCAACGTCGTCGACGCCATCGGCTGGGTGCTGGGCGCCCAGGCTCCCTCTGCGGTGCGCTCGCAGAAGATGGACGACGTGATCTTCGCCGGCACCACCAAGCGCTCGGCGCTCGGGCGGGCCGAGGTCAGCCTCACCATCGACAACGGGTCGGGCATCCTCCCGATCGAGTTCAACGAGGTCACCATCACCCGCACGCTGTTCCGCTCCGGCGACAGCGAGTACGCCATCAACGGCGTGCCGTGCCGGCTGCTCGACATCCAGGACCTCCTCTCCGACTCGGGTGTCGGCCGCCAGCAGCACGTGATCATCAGCCAGGGCCAGATCGACGCGGTGCTCAACGCCCGCCCCGAGGACCGCCGGGCCGTCATCGAGGAAGCCGCCGGCGTGCTGAAGTACCGGCGCCGCAAGGAGAAGTCCGAGCGCCGCCTGGCCGCCACCGAGGGCAACCTCACCCGCCTCCAGGACCTGCTCCGCGAGGTCCGCCGCCAGCTGCGCCCCCTCGAGCGCCAGGCCGACGCCGCCCGTCGCCACGCCGGCGTCGTGGCCGAGCTCCAGGCCCTGCGCGTGTTCACCGCGGGGCGCGAGCTGCACGCCCTGCGCACCCGCCTCGAGCAGGGTGCAGCCAACCGGGCCGGCCTCACGGCCGAGGAGTCGCGCCTGCGCCGGGCGCTGGCCGAGCTCGACACCCAGGTCATGGCCACCGAGGCCGACCTCACCGCCATGGGCGGCGACGACCTCGGCGACGGTCTGGCCGTCTACGAGTCGCTGTTCCAGCAGGCCCGCGGCCTCAACGCGGTGCTCGCCGAGCGCCGCCGCGGCCTCGAGCGGGCCCGGGGCGCGTCGATCGACCAGGGCGTCGTGGCGTCGCTCGAGGCCGAGTCGGCCCGCCTCGCCGCCGAGCTGGCCGAGGT
>CAMFLJ010000329.1 GCA_945957335.1 uncultured Actinomycetes bacterium
GAGATTCGCCTTAGTCTCGTGGGCTCGGAGATGTGTATAAGAGACAGCCCTCCTGCTGGTAGTGCCGCAGGGTGGCGTCGAGGCTCGCCGGCGGCGCCACCGGCTCCGGAGCCGTGAGGTTCGCCATGCGCTCGACGTTCTCGGCCCATCGCTGCGACTGCTCGGTGACGACCCCGAGCGCGGCGAGCTCGTCCCACCAGCTGATCTGGAAGGGGTTCAGCCGGGCGACGCCCGTCGCGCCGGGGTCGGCGAGCGCACGGGCCTCGGCGATGAGCTCGCGCAGCTTGTCGAGCTCCGGCCGGTCGAGGCGCAGCCAGGTGCCGGTCGGGAGGATGAGGGCCTCGTCGCCCATGGTGAGCGCGGCGAAGAGCCGGGCGAAGTCGACGCTCTGGCCGTCGACCTCGACGGTGACGTCGAGGTCGAACCAGTCGTTGCCGTCGCGGCGGTCGCCGCTCTCGTCGGTGACGACGAGCGAGACTAGCGGCCCCTCGAGGGCCTCGGTGAGCGTGGGCTGGTCGCCGACGACCTCGACCGCCACTTCGCCGGCCGCCTCGATGGCCGGGAGCACGCGGTCGAACAGGGTCAGGATCGCGGCGCCCGAGACGGTGAGGTCGCGCGGTGAGCCGTCGATCTCGACGAGGGCGGGCATCACCTGCACCGGGAGCGTGAGGGCGTGCGCGGCCGCCCGCTCGGCGGCCCGGTCGCGGGCCCTCCCCCCGGCACCCCAGAGCGGGTGGTCGGTGACCCGGTCGCCCCGTCGGTACCGGGCGAACCAGCGCAGCACCGCCGCGTCGAGCGCGGTCCGCTCCACCAGCAGGGCGATCCCCTCGAACGTGCTGGTGGTGATCGTGACGCTCCCGTCGGACGAGCGCACCACGGCGTGGCGGGCCAGGGCCGGCTGGTAGAGGTCGAGAAGCTCGTCGACGTCGCGCGCCGGGACCCGGAGCGGTGCGCCGGCCGTCAGCCGTGCGACGGTCGGGTGGAGCGGCGCCTCGAACGGGACGAGCCGGATCCGGCCGCCGTCCCGGAGCCACACGCCGTGGGGCGGGCTGCCGATCAGCCCGCTGCGGGCGTCCTCGAGCTCGATCGGCTCGCCGTCGAGGGTGAGCACCGTGGAGAGGGTGGCGTCACCCGTGGCGTCGGCGACGACGTCGACGGTGGCCAGCGCCTTCGTGGCCGACAGCTCGACGCTGTCCTCGGGATGCTCGCCGATCAGCACGACCCCGACATCGACCGCCCGCTCGAGCTGGAACCACAGGTCGGCGTCGAAGCGGTCGAGGTAGGCCGACGGCGTGTTCGAGTAGGCGAGGTCGGCCGGTCCGCCGGCCATCAACGACCGGACCACCGCCCGTTGGGCCGGGTCGAGCGGGGTGAGCCCCGGGTTGTGGGCCGCCGCGATCTCCCGCCAGCTCGCACCGGTCTTGATCCATCGCCCGCCCTTGCCGGTGCGCATCGGGCGGATCGTGAGCCGCGGGCCGGTGCGGGCGAGGTAGGGGCTGGGGTGGGGGTGCTGGACGACGAGCTGCAGGGCGAGCGACGAGCGCTCCTCCTCGTCGTCGGTGGCCAGGCCGGCGAGCGCCCGGCGCCACTGGCCCGGGTCGACGGCTCCCTCGTCGTCGGCCGAGCCGGCACTCGCCTCGGCCTCGGCGCGCGCCGTGAGGATCACCGCCACGCAGTGCTTGCACCCGCCGCCGAGGGGGCAGCTGCAGGTGTCGTCGACGCTGAGGAAGCCCGCGCCCCGCTCCCACCGGATGGTCGCCACGTAGGTGGCCCGCCCCGAGCCGCGGCACACCGCCTTGACCGCCCCCGGCTCCGAGCTCAGCAACGTCACCCGGGACTCGTCGGCGTAGGCGCGCCCACGAGCGAGCGACCCCGGGTCGTAGGAGGACTCGAGGAACCGGTCGTCGAGCTCGGCGACGGTGGGGGACACGGACACGGCGGGGACGGCTCCGACGGGAGGGCTGGGCGATCACCCTACGCACTTCCGGTGCCGACGCCTCCGGCCCGGTGGCGGCGGCGGGCCACCTCGGTCCCCGACCGGGCATCGGCCGGTCGCGGGGGCTACAACCTCGGCATGGCGACGTTCGACTTCCGGGCCACCAGCGAGAAGCCGGCCGACGAGCTGTTGGCCTTCTTCTCGGACATGACGAACGCGAAGGGGTGGGACCCGAGCATCACGAAGGCGGTGCGCCTCGACGACGGTCCCGTCGGGCTCGGCTCGCGCTTCGAGGTCACCCTGCGCGCCCTCGGGCGCGACCTCGTGCTGACCTACGAGATCACCGAGCACAGTCCGCCCGGCAAGGTCGTGCTGCGGGCCGAGTCGGGCCTGTTCGTCTCCGAGGACACGATCAGGCTCACGCCCGTGGGGGAGGGCCGCACCGAGGTGCACTACGAGGCCCGCCTCTCGGGCAAGGGCCTCACCGTGCTGTTCGACCCCGCCTTCAAGCTCTCGATCAACCACTTCGGGAACCAGGCCGGCAAGGAGCTGGCGGCCCGCCTCTGAGCAGGCCGTGACCGGCGGGAGCGCGTGGCCGGTACTGTCCTCCGGGACCGGCCCCCGAGTCGTCGGGGTCGGGCGACGTGAGGGGGGATCGGTGCTCGCAGAGGTCGTTCGGGAAGCCAGCGCGCGGTTCGGCGACCGGGCCGCGCTGTCGTCACCCGACGGGTGGACGTGCTCGTACGCCGATCTCGACCGGCTCTCCGACGAGGTGGCGGTGTGGCTCCGGCGCAACCACGGCTTCGGCGTGGGCTCGGTCGTGGCCCTCGCCATGCCCACCTCCGTCGAGTTCCTGGTCATCTACTCGGCCCTCGCCAAGCTCGGCGCCATCACCGCGGGCGTGAACCCCCACCTCACGCCAACCGAGCAGCGCTCCGCCATCGACGCGTGCCGGCCCGACGGGTTGGTCACCAACTCCCAGGAGACCGCCGACGCCATGGGCGTAGAGCGGACCGTGGTCATCGACCTGGTCGAGGACATCGACGCGGTCTGCCGCACGATGCGGGCCCCGGGGGAGGCGCCCGAGGTGCTGCCCGCGGACCCCGAGCGCGGGGTCTGCATCTGCTTCACCTCCGGCTCGACCGGTCAGCCCAAGGGCGCCCTGTTCCGCGAGAAGCAGCTGCGGGCGATCTTCGAGCTCGACACGGGCGGCGCCTGGGGCGGCGGCACCCCGAGCATCATCGGCACCCAGTTCGCCCACATCGGCGCCATGACCAAGGTGCCGTGGCTGCTCGCCGGCGGGGCCACGCTCTACGCCCTGCGCAGGTGGCGTGCCGAGGACGTGCTGCGCCTCACCGTCGAGCACAAGATGGCCACGCTCAACGCCGGGCCGTCGCAGGTGGCGCTGATCCTGCGCCAGCCGGGGCTCGACGACATGGACCTCAGCAACCTCAAGGCGGTCATCGCCGGCACCGCGCCCTCCAGCCCGGCGCTGATCGAGGAGGCCCGCCGGCGTCTCGGCGCCGGCTACTCGGTGCGCTACTCCTCGACCGAGTGCGGCGGCGTCGGCCTGGCCACGGCCCTCGACGCCCCCGACGAAGAGGCGCTCCACACCGTCGGGCGCCCCCGGCCGGGCGTCGACGCCAAGATCGCCGACGCCGAGGGCAACCCGTTGCCGGACGGCGAGACGGGCGAGGTGTGGCTGCGCTCCGCCGCCGTGATGTCGGAGTACTGGCGCAACCCGGAGGAGACGGCCAAGACGCTCGTCGGCGGGTGGCTGCGCACCGGCGACCTGGGCTTCGTCGACGAGCAGGGCTGCTACCGGCTGGTCGGGCGGGCCAAGGAGATGTACATCCGCGGCGGCTACAACGTGTTCCCGCTCGAGGTCGAGGCCGTGCTGTGCCAGCACCCCAAGGTCGACCAGATCGCCATCGTGCCGCTGCCCGACGAGGTCATGGGCGAGATCGGCGTGGCCGTCGTCGTGCCCGTCGACCCGGCCGACCCGCCGACGCTCGACGATCTGCGCGACTTCGCCCACGACACGCTGGCCCGCTTCAAGCTCCCCGAGCGGATCCGCACCATCGACGCCCTGCCGCTGAACGCCACCGACAAGCTGGACCGCCGCACCCTGGCCCAGAT
>CAMFLJ010000330.1 GCA_945957335.1 uncultured Actinomycetes bacterium
GAACCGGACTCCACCATGACGAGTACCCCCCTCGGGTCATTTACGGAACCGCGGTACCATAAATGAGTCCGGAGCCGTCCGCCACCACCACCGACGAGCAGGGCCCTCCCCGCCGAGGGCGACCCCGCACCGCCGGCCTCGACGATCGCGTGCTCGAGGCCACCCGGCGCTCGATCGCCGAGCACGGGTACACCGCGACCACCGTCGACGGCATCGCCACCAGCGCCGAGGTCTCGAAGGGCTCGATCTACCGGCGGTGGCCGGCCAAAGGGGTGCTCGTCTACGACGCGTGCGTCGCCGCCAACGACGAGCTGCCCCAGGTGATCGACACCGGCGACATCCGCGCCGACCTCCTCGCGGTGGCCCGGCTGGCGTCGGGCCCGCCGTCGGGCACGGCGGGGGCCGAGGTCGTCTCGCACATCCTCGCCGACGCCGCCACCGACCCCGACCTCATGGAGATGCTGCGGGTCCGCTTCTTCCTCCCCCGCTCCGATGCCATCGTGCGCCGGGTCGAGGTCGCGGTCGAGCGCGGCGAGCTGGCCCCCGGCATCGACGCCCCGCTGGTGCCCGCGGTGCTCACCGGGGCGCTGCAGTACACGCGGCGGGTGCGCTCGCGATCGCTCACCGACGAGGAGCTCGAGCACCTCGTCGACATGGTGCTGGGCGGGCACCTCCCGGGCCCGCGGCCCGGCGCCTGAGCGGGCTCAGGCCGGCAACGGCCGGGCGAGCACCCGGTAGCGACGCCCGGGCCTGGCGCCGGCGGCCCCGAGGAAGGCCTCGATGTCGGGATCGGCGACGCCGTGGACCTCGGCCGCCGGGAAGTCGGCGATCATGAGGTCGCGGCAGATCTGGCCGAGCAGGGCGTGGCCGACACCGCGTCGGCGTGCACCGGGCGCGACCACCAGCGGACCGACCCACGTGGCCCGCGTGACCGAGTGGCACCCGAGGCCGACGACCTCGCCGTGGACGCCGTCGGGGTCGGTGGGCGTGGTGGCGAAGGCGGCGTGGCAGGTGCCGTGGTCGAGCGCCCGGGCGATCTCGTCGGAGCGGCGGGCCCACGAGGACGCGGCCGCCAGGGTGACGGCGGTGACGTCGTCGTCGCGCACGGCCCGGCGGATGGCGACGCCAGCTGGTGGGTCGGAGCGGAAGCCGGCCGGCACCGCGAACGAGCCCAGCTCGCCGCGGTCGACGTAGCCCCGGCGGGCGGCCACCCCGACCAGCGCGCTCGACGGGTCGACCCCGGGCCACAGGGCGAAGGGCAGCACACCGCCCAGCTCGAGGCGCTCGGCGCCGCGGTCGGAGGCCCAGCGCTCGGCCTCCTCGAGCAGCTCGGACCCGAGGCCGCTCCCCCGCCGGTCGGGGTGCACGGCCAGCAACCGCAGCGAGGCCACCAGCACGCCGTCGGCGTCACGCCCCACGCCGAGCGCCACCACCGCGGTGCCGTCGTCGTCGCCGAGCACGACACCGGGCTGGTCGTAGCACGCCGTGAGCAGCTCGTCGGCGGTGAGGTCGTCGTCGGGGACGGAGGCCACGACCAGCGCCGTCAGCTCGTCGATCCGCTCGGCTCCCCACTGCTGCACCGGAGCCCTCCGCACCAGTCCGCACCGGCCGGTCGGCCGACGGCGGCACCCTACCGGCCCGAAGCCGCAGGCCCCCGACCGTGGCGTGCCAGACTCGCCCCCGTGCTCGCCGGTGCCCGCCCACGACGTCGCATCGCCATGGCGGCCGCGGCCATCGCCCTGCTCGTGCCGGCGGCCGCGGCCTGCGGGTCCGACCCCGATGCCCAGCCCCCGGTGGCCTCCGTCGACTTCGAGCCCCGCCTGGTGGTCACCGTCGGCGACACGTCCGCCACCGCGGACGGGACCGGCCGGGTGGGCGCGGTCGAAGGCGGTGCCGGCGGTGCCGCGTGGTCGGTGCCGTCCGGCTCGGTGGTCGAGCTCGACATGCGCGCCGCCGAGCCCCGCCAGGTGGAGATCTCGGTCACGCCCACGGCCACGGCCGACGACCCCGAGACCAGCGCACCGTGGGCCGACGCCGGCACCATGCAGCCGGGTGAGAGCACGGTGCTCGCCCTGAGCGCCCTCGGCGTCTACCGCATCACCGCCACGGCACCCGACGGCCGCACCACCGACCTCGCCGTCGAGGTCGTGCCCCGCAGCGCCACCTAGGCGAGAGCCACCGAGCGCGCGCCTCGTCCGGGGCCCGACCGCGGGGCGCACCCCGACGGAGCGCGAGGATGGCGCCGACACCTGGGAGGCGCCGTGCGACTGATCACCTACCGGACCGACGACGGCACCCGAGCCGGCGTGGTGCGCGGCACCGAGGTGACACCCCTCGCCTGCCCCGACGTGGGTGCCGTCCTCGCCGCCGCCGAGGCCGCCGAGATGAGCGCCGCCGAGGCCGTGTCGTCGGGCGTGTGCGCGGCCGACGACGCTCCGATGGGGCTGGCCACGCTCGACCTGGCCCCGGTCGTGCCGAACCCGGCCAAGGTGCTCTGCGTCGGGCTCAACTACCGGCCCCACATCCTCGAGATGGGCCACCCCGAGCCCGACCACCCCACGTTCTTCAACAAGTGGGCCGACAGCCTGCTCGGGCCCCACGACGACCTCGAGGTGCCGCCCGAGGTGGAGCTGCTCGACTGGGAGGTCGAGCTGGTCATCGTCGTCGGCCGCACGGTGCGGCGGGCCGACACCGCCGAGGCGGCCGCCGCCATCGCCGGGTTCACCGTCGGCAACGACATCTCCGCCCGTGACTGGCAGAACCGCACGAGCCAGTTCCTGCAGGGCAAGACCTGGGAGCGCTCGAGCCCGGTCGGGCCCTGGCTCGTGACCGCCGACGAGACCGGCCCCGACCCCGACCTCGAGGTCACCACCACCGTGTCGGGCACCCGCATGCAGACCGGCCGCACCGGCGACCTCATCTTCGACCCGCCGACGCTGGTCGCCTACGCCTCGACCTTCATGACCCTGCACCCCGGCGACCTCGTGTTCACCGGCACGCCCGGCGGCGTCGGCTTCGCCCGCACGCCCCCGATCGGCCTGCACCCCGGCGACGAGCTCATCACCGCCATCGAGGGCATCGGCACCCTCCGCAACCTCTGCGTCGAGGGCTGAGGCCCGACCCGGAAGGGCTCAGGCCCGGCGGGCGGTGGCCACCGCGGCTGCCGCACCGGCGACGATCACGACCGCTCCCAGCACGGCAGCGAGGGCGAGCGGCCCCCGCAGGCTGGCGACGACCTCGTCGGCGACCACCCTGACGATGCCGGGGCCGAGCACCCCGCCGCCGACCTGGTCGACGGCCTGGTCCCGGCCGAACGGGACGGCTGCCCAGATCATGGCCGAGCCGGCCACCACCCCCACGCCGGCGGCGACGACCGCCCACGACCGCCGGCGGGCGATCAGCAGGCCGGCGACGGCCGCCACCGCCGCCACGATCGGGAGCACGATCACGAGCACGTCGAGCGCATCGAGCACGTCGGCGATGGTCTGCACCCCCGGCGCGTCGATCAGCGGCACCTGGATGTCGACCCCCGAGAGGTCGATGCCGTCGAGGAAGGTCAGGCCCTTGTCGTCGAGCAGCGACCGCAGCTGCTCGAGCGTGGAGCCGAGGTCGAGGACGATGCCCTTCGACGTGACCTCGGTGAAGCGGCCGTCGCCGTCGAGGGCGGCGAGGAGCTCGGCATGGCTCGCACGCACCGCGGCGCGCCACGCGGAGCGGAACGCCTCGGTGCCCACCAGCTGCTCGGCGGCCGCGCTGACGAGGCCGGTGGCCCGGTCGGTGAGGGGGCCGGACAGCGCGCCGAGCGGGCCCGGCAGCACACCCGAGATCAGGTCGTCGGCACCGGAGACGGACATCACCTCGGCGGCGATCAGGTCGGCGACGGCCTGACGGACCTGGGGGTCGTCGGCCAGGGCGTCGGCGGTGGAGGCCCAGGTGTCCTCGCTGCGGATCTGCGAGCGGGTGAACGCGGCGGCGAAGGTGCCCACGGCCGAGAGGCCGGCCACGAAGAGCAGCACGATGCCGATGACCTGTCTCTTATACACATCTGACGCTGCCGACGAAGAGGAGGG
>CAMFLJ010000331.1 GCA_945957335.1 uncultured Actinomycetes bacterium
CCTGGATGACGAGCAGGTCGAGCTCGGCGTCGATGATCTCCTTGGCGAGGGCGTCGGTGCGCTGCGGGGTGACCGAGGCGCAGCTGACGACCCCTGCCTCCTTGATCTGGCGGATGCGGTGGCCCACCAGCTCGGGCTTGATCGGCTCCTGGTAGATGTCCTGCATCCGGGCCGTGGCCTTCTCGTTGTCGAGCTCGGAGTTCTAGGCGAAGAGGGGCTCGGGGTCCTCGTTGTGGGTCCAGAGGCCGTCGAGGTTGAGCACTCCGACGCCGCCGAGGCGACCGATCTCGATGGCGGTCGCCGGGCTGACCACGCCGTCCATGGCGGAGGCCATGAGGGGCAGCTCGAAGCGGAACGCGTCGATCTCCCAGGAGATGTCGACGTCCTCGGGGTCGCGCGTGCGACGGCTCGGAACGATGGCGATGTCATCGAAGCCGTAGGCCCTGCGACCCGACTTGCCCATCCCGATCTCGACCTCGGCCATTGCTCGCCCTTTCGCTGCGGTGGAAGTCACCAGAAAACGGCGAAGGAGAGCCCCGAGGGCCCCTCTCCGCTGGAAAGGAGGCAGTCTACCCTCCGCCGACCACGCCCCGGAGCCGTTCCCGGCGGTCTCCTCAGGAGCCGGCGAGCGAGCGCAGGACCTGCTTGGCCACCTTCTGGTTCATCGACCACAGGGTGGACGCACCCTTGTTGGTGACGTGGCGCACCACCGAGCCGCCGGTGAGCTGCTCGACGCTGCCGAGGCCGTCGACGATGGCCTTCGAGGTGACGTCGGTGGCCTTGTAGCCCATGCCGGTGAGGGCCTTCACCAGGTCGTTCTGGGCGACCGGCGCGGGGGCGGCGGCGGCCACGATGCGCAGCGCGTCCTTGGTGAGGCCGGCCCCCTGGGTGACCGCGTCGGTGACCGAGATCCGGCCGTCGTCGGCCTTGTCGGCGGTGGCCAGCCAGGAGCGGACCTGCGTGACCAGCTCGGCGTGGGTGGGGGCCTCGAAGATCAGCTGCGGCATGCCCGAACGGTACCGCCCGTCAGCCGCCCACGCCGGGGGTGATGCCCGGGATCGGCGTGCCCGGCCGCGGCCAGTGCAGGATCGGCTCGTCGGGGTCGAAGGTGCCGGTGGCCAGCGCGAGCAGGTTCCGCAGCATCGCCCCTGTGGCCCCCCAGATGGTGTCGCCGACGATCTCGAAGAAGTAGATCGGGCGGTCCTGGGGTGGGATTCCCCAGCGCTCCTCGCGGAACACGCCGTCGGCGAGCAGCTCGGAGAGCGGCACGTGGAGCACGAGCTCGACCTCCGACGCCGATGCGGTGAGCTCGGGCCGGCCCGGGAGCTCGCCGACGTAGGGCACGATGAACGAGCGGCTCATCACCGTGCGGAGGTGGTCGATCTCGCCGATGCGGGTGACGCTGGCCGGGTCGAGGGCGACCTCCTCGTGCGCCTCGCGCAGGGCGGTCTCCCACAGCGACTCGCCCGGCTCCTGGCCGCCGCCCGGGAAGCTGACCTCGCCCCGGTGGCTGCGCAGGTGCTGGGCCCGGCGGGTCAGCACCACGTGGGCCTCGCCGTCGAGCTCGTAGAGCGGGGCCAGCACGGCCGAGGCCCGCACCCCCTCGCTCTCGGTGTCGGCGAGGCGGGGCGCAGGGGCGTCGGCCAGGGCACGGCGCACGTCGTCGAGGGAGGGGCGCCGGCGCTCGGGCGGCAGGTGGGCCCAGGGCGCGGGGCGGCCGGGCCGGAACGACGCCGGCCTCGGGATCTGCTGGCGCCCGCCCCGCTCGCTCACGCGGTGGCCGCGTCGCCCTTCGCCATGACGAGGGCCTCGAGCAGGTCGCGCAGGCCGCCGGTCTTCAGGTTGGACATCACCCGGCCCGGCGGGGTCTCACCTCGCTCCCACTCCATCCAGGACGCCAGCAGCTTCTCGGGATCAGGGGGAGGGATGTCCATGCCGGGCAGGCTACCGACCTACGCTCCCGCCGTGACCGAGGCGGAGCCGGAACCGACCACCTTCTCGCTCCGCTCCGCGGTGCTCGACCCGGAGAGCTTCATCGTCGTGGTCGTGCTGGCCGCCCTCTGCGTCGTGGTGTTCCCGCTCACCGACGCCTTCCGGGCGGGCGGGATCATCGCCTTCCCGTTCACCGCGGCACTCGTGCTGATCGCCCTGAACCGCTCGAAGGTGCACCCCCGCATGTTCAGGGCGGCCGTCGTGATCCTGGTGGTGGTGGCGCTCGGCACGGTGCTGAGCGGCATCGCCCGCCTGCTCACCCTCAGCGACGACCGCCACATGATCGCGGTGTCGTCGTTCTGCTTCGCCCTGCTCTTCGCGGTGGCGTTCCCGTCGATCGTGCGGCGGGCGTTCCAGCACCGCAACGTCAACCTCAACACCCTCGCCGCGGGCATCGCCGCCTACCTGATCATCGGGCTGTTCTTCGCGGCGTTCATGCGCGGCATCGCCGCGGTCGACGACTGGCACTTCTTCACCGACGTCGTGCGGCCCCGACCCGGCGACTTCATGTACTTCAGCTTCATCACGCTGACCACGGTGGGCTACGGCGACCTCACGCCCTTCACCGACCCCGCCCGCTCGGCCGCAGTGTTCGAGGCGGTCCTGGGGCAGGTCTTCCTGGTCACCGCCGTGGCCCGCATCGTGAGCCTGCTCGGCTCGAGGCGCGACGACCCCGCGCCCCGGCCCGCCGCCCACGACTTCGCCGACGCCGACCAGCCCGACTGACCGCTCGGCCCACGAGGGCCGGAGCGACCGTTCCGGTCGTCGCGCCCCTCGCCAGTCGCCGATCGGTCGACCGGAGGCAGATCGGCCGGGCCCGCCTGCACATCCGCCTCCGGTGGGGGCGCCCGACCCGAGGCCGGGCGCGCCGAGGGCCGGCCCGGAGGCCGGCCCTCGAGACGTGAGGCGTGGTTCAGGCGTGAGCCTGGATCACATCATCCCGCCCATGCCGCCCATGCCCGCCATGGCGGCGGCGGCAGCGGCGTCACCGCCGGCGTCGGGCTTGTCGGCCACGAGCGCCTCGGTGGTGAGGAGCAGGGCGGCGATGGAGGCCGCGTTCTGCAGGGCTGCACGGGTGACCTTGGCCGGGTCGATGACGCCGGCCTTCAGCAGGTCGACCATCTCGCCGGTGGCGGCGTTGAGGCCGGTCGAGCCGGTCTCGGCCTCCACCTGCTGGACGATCACGGCACCCTCGAGGCCGGCGTTGTCGGCGATGAGCCGGGCCGGCGCCTCGAGCGCCCGGTAGACCGCACGGGCGCCGGTGGCCTCGTCACCCTCGAGGGTGTCGATGGTGGCCTTCAGCGACGCACGGGCCCGGAGCAGGGCGGTGCCGCCACCGGCGACCACACCCTCCTCGATGGCGGCACGAGTGGCGCTCAGCGCGTCCTCGATGCGGTGCTTCTTCTCCTTGAGCTCCACCTCGGTGGCGGCGCCGACCTTGATGACGGCCACGCCGCCGGACAGCTTGGCGAGGCGCTCCTGGAGCTTCTCGCGGTCCCAGTCGGAGTCGGTGTCCTCGATCTCGCGCTTGATCTGAGCGACCCGGCCGTTGACGTCGGCGGACTCGCCGGCGCCCTCGACGATGGTGGTCTCGTCCTTGGTCACCACGACCTTGCGGGCGGTGCCGAGCAGGTCGAGCGTGGCGTTGTCGAGCTTGAGGCCGACCTCTTCGGAGATGACCTGGCCGCCGGTGAGGATGGCCATGTCGGCCAGCATCGCCTTGCGGCGCTCACCGAAGCCCGGGGCCTTGACGGCGACCGAGTTGAAGGTGCCGCGGATCTTGTTCACCACGAGGGTGGCGAGGGCCTCGCCCTCGACGTCCTCGGAGATGATCAGGAGGGGCTTGCCCGACTGCATGACCTTCTCGAGCACCGGGAGCATGTCCTGGACCGAGGAGATCTTCGAGTTCACGAACAGGATGTACGGGTTGTCGAGCACCGCCTCCTGCCGCTCCGGGTCGGTGACGAAGTATGGCGAGAGGTAGCCCTTGTCGAACTGCATGCCCTCGACGAAGTCGAGGTCCATGCCGAAGGTGTTGGACTCCTCGACGGTGATGACGCCGTCCTTGCCGACCT
>CAMFLJ010000332.1 GCA_945957335.1 uncultured Actinomycetes bacterium
GTGCAGGACGAGGTCGACGCCCTCGGCACCAACATCCTCGTGGTCTCCCCCGGCTCGACCACCGACAGCTCTGGGGTGAGAGGTGGCTTCGGCTCGGCGTCCACCCTCACCGTGCAGGACGCCGAGGCGATCGCCGACCCGGTGACCGCACCCGACGTCGAGGCCGTCGCCCCGGTGTCCTCGAGCTCGACCTCGGTCACCTACTCCGACACCAACTGGACGACGACCCTCGTGGGCACCACGCCGTCCTGGGAGCAGGTCCGCAGCCGCGAGGTCGTGGCCGGACGGTTCGTGACCGATGCCGACGTGGCCGGTGCCGCGGCCGTCGTGGTGCTCGGCCCCGACACGGCCGAGGAGCTGTTCGGCTCGTCGGCCGCGGCGCTCGGCCAGAGCGTGTCGATCGACGGCATGACGCTGCAGGTGGTCGGCGTGCTGCCGTCGCTCAGCTCGTCGGAGGACACGTCGAACAACGACATGGCGATCGTGCCGATCAGCACCTACCAGCAGCGCATCGTCGGCGGCACGAACCGCGACTCGGTCTCCGACATCTACGTGAAGGCCACGTCGTCGGCCACCCTCTCGGCCGCCTACCAGGAGACCGACGCGCTGCTGCTCCAGCTGCACGACATCGCCGCCACGGCCGACCCCGACTTCACCATCGCGACCCAGCAGTCGATCCTCGAGGCCGCCTCGTCGGTCGACCAGACCATGACCGTGATGCTCGCCGGCATCGCCGTCGTGTCCCTCGTGGTCGGCGGCATCGGCGTGATGAACATCATGCTGGTGTCGGTCTCCGAGCGGGTCCGCGAGATCGGCCTCCGCAAGGCCCTCGGGGCCCGCCCCGCCCTCATCCGCCGCCAGTTCCTGACCGAGGCAGCCCTGCTCGGCCTGGCCGGTGGTGTGGTGGGCGTGGTGGTCGCCGCGGTCGCCGCCGCGGTGATCCCGCACCTGAGCAGCACCCGCATCGAGCTGTCGACCGGCATCGCCGTGCTCGCCGTCGCGCTCTCGATCGGCATCGGGATGCTCTTCGGCGTCTACCCCGCCAGCCGGGCCGCCCGCCTCACCCCCATCGACGCCCTCCGGAGCGAGTGACATGCCCCCCGACACCGGCTCGCCCGAGCCGCTCTCCCCCCTCCCCACCAGCCCACCGGTGTGGGCCCCGGACGCCCGCACCACCCGGCCCCGCCGCCGCCGGGCGCTGGTGGTCGGCGCGACGGCCGCGGCCGCGGTGCTCGTCGGCGTGGCCGCCTTCGCCGGCGTCTCGAGCGCGTCGTCGGGCGCATCGGGCTACCGCACGGCGGTGGCCTCGACCGAGCAGGTCGAGCAGACGCTGGCCGGGGTCGGCACCGTCGAGCCCGTCGACCAGGCCGCGGTGGCCTTCCCCGTGTCGGGCTCCGTCGCCACCGTCGACGTGTCCGTGGGAACCACCGTGGTGGCCGGCCAGGTGCTCGCCACCCTCGACCCGACCCAGCTGGAGACGTCGCTGCACGAGTCCGAGGCCACCCTCGCCCAGGCCGAGCTCACCCTCGAGAAGGTCCTGGACGGCGAGTCGACCGGCACCACCTCGGGCTCGTCCGGCGCCCCCGGCGGCTCGTCGGGCTCGGTCCCGTCCAACGCTTCCGGTTCGTCGTCGTCCGGTTCGTCCTCATCGGGCACGTCGAGCGGCGCGTCGTCGGGCTCCTCGGTCGACCAGGCCGCGCTCGCCGCTGCCCGCCAGGCCGTGGCCGCCGCGCAGCACACCCTCGACGGTGACCTGGCCGCCGCGCAGGCGGCGCTCGACGTCGCGACCACCGCCTGCACGCCGTCGACCTCGACCTCGACCAGCACGTCGAGCACCACCACGACCGCGGCGGGCACGGGCAGCCAGACCTGCCAGGACGCCCTCGCCGCGTCGCTCGCGGCCCAGCAGGCCGTGGCCGCCGACGTGGCCGCGCTCGACCAGGCGGTGTCGGCCCTCGACGGCCTCCTCACCGCGGCGGCGTCGAGCTCGGGCTCGTCCGGAGCCTCGGGGTCCTCCGGTTCGTCCGGGTCGTCCGGGTCGTCGGGCGCCGGCGGCACCACGTCGAGCTCGTCGACCACGGTCAGCTCGAGCGACATCGTGGCCGCCCAGAAGGCGGTCGACGCCGCAGCCGCCGGCGTGGCCGTCGCGCAGCAGGCCGTGGCCCAGGGCACGATCGTGAGCCCGATCGCCGGCACGGTCGGCTCCGTCGCCCTGAAGGTCGGCGAGAGCGTGTCGGCCGGCTCCTCGACCGCGGTGATCCGGGTCGTCGGCGCGGGTGGCTACCAGGTCACGACCTCGGTCGCCGTCACCGACCTGCCCCACGTGGCGGTCGGGCAGCGCGCCGCCGTCGTGGTCGACGGCACCACGGCAGAGCTCACCGGCACGGTCGTCCGCATCGGGCTCGTCGCCAACAGCTCGGGAAGCTCCTCGACCACCTACCCGGTGGTGATCGCCCTCACCGAGCCCGACGTCGACCTGCCCGACGGCGGGCTGGCGTCGGTGCGCATCGTCACCGCCGCCACGGACGCGGCCACCGCCGTGCCCACCTCGGCGGTCACCACCACCGACACCGGCCACACCGTGGTCGTGCTGAAGGGCGGCTCGCCCGAGACGACCGACGTCGAAGTCGGAACCATCGGCAGCACCTGGACCGAGATCACCGGCGGCCTGAGCACGGGCGACACCGTGGTGCTGGCCGACCTGGCGCAGGCCCTGCCCGGCAGCGCCACCTCGTCGTCGAGCTCGTCGTCGACACGATCCAACAGCGGTGGCACCGGCTCGTTCGGGCCGGGCGGCGGTGGCTCGTTCCAACCGCCGTCGGGCGGCCAGGGCGGCCCGCCCGGTGGCTGAGGCTCAGCCGGCGATGCCGCCGAAGAGGGTGGCCAGGTACGCGTCGGCGAGCTCGTCGGTGGTTGCCGACGAGCGCCGCGCCTCCATCTGCACCGTGCCCCACACCGCGCCGCGGATGAACGCCCACAGCAGCTGGGGGTCGAGGTCGGCCCGGAACGAGCCGTCGTCGATGCCGGCCTGCAGCGTGCGGATCCAGCTCTGGGCGATGGCCGCGTCGGACTCGGCGAGGTGCGAGAACCGCGGCATCTGGCGCAGGTAGTAGGCGTCGTTGATGGCGGTGGTGACCGCGGCCCGGTTCTCGACGAGGATCCGGAACTGGTGGCGCACGAGGTTGCGCAGCGTCGTGGAGGGCTCGTCACCGGCCGCTGCGATCTGCGCGAAGTCGGCGACCATGGCGCTCACCAGGTCGGTGAGCACCTCGTCGAGGATGGCTTCCTTCGACTCGAAGTGGTGGTAGAGGCTGCCCGAGAGGATCCCCGAGCCCTCGGCGATCTCGCGCACGGTGGTGCTCTGGAAGCCCTTGCGGGCGAACAGCTCGGCGGCGATGGCCCGGATCTCGGCGCGCCGCTCGGAGTTCTCCGCGGTGGCCGCCGACGAACGGCGACCGGGGTGGACGACGGAGGGGTTGGCGCTCGCCATGGGGCGTGACTCTAGGTTTCCGACGGCGGCGCCGCCGAAGCCGTGCAGGCGCTAGAGGCCGGTGAAGCGGCCGCCGCTGACCACGAGGGTCTGGCCGGTGACGTAGCGGGCACCCTCGCTGCACAGGAACACCGAGGGCGGCCCGATGTCGGCCGCCGGCTCGCCGATCCAGCCCAGCGGCACCAGGCCCTGGATGCGCCGGAAGCGTTCGGGGTCGTTGGCCGCCACGTTCTCGAGCGCCGGCGACATCGCCAACGGCGCGATGGCGTTCACCCGGATGCCGTCGGGGCCCCACTCGCGCGCCAGGGCCCGCACGAAGCCCCGCTGGGCGGCCTTCACCGCGCTGTAGAAGGGCATCGGGGCCGAGCCCTCGATGCCGGCAGGCGAGGTCATCAGCAGGTAGGCGCCACCAGTGGACCTCAGGTGCGGGTGGGCCTGCACGGCCAGGCGGTGCGTGGCACGGGTGGTGACGGCGGCGTGCTCCTCCCACAGCTCGAGCGACGCCGGCTCGAAGTCGGTGGGCTCGCTCGAGCGGTTGCTCACCGCGTTGTGGACCAGCGCGTCGAGG
>CAMFLJ010000333.1 GCA_945957335.1 uncultured Actinomycetes bacterium
CGCGATTCGCCTTAGTCTCGTGGGCTCGGAGATGTGTATAAGAGACAGGCCGTCGTCGGGCCCGTCGGGCGTGGACGGGTACATGACGAACGAGTGCCGCAGCAGGCGTGAGCGGTCGAGGATGCGTTCGAGCACGCGGTCGACGCGGTCGGCCGGCACGAGGCCCGCGGCGAGCGCGCTGGCGCCGCCGTGCTGCGACATCGGCCGCTCCACGACGCCGTCGACGACGTGGTCGACGTAGGAGCCGCGGCCCTCGTCCCAGAACACGTCGAAGCCGGCGCGGACGCCCTCGTGGCGTCGGTCGGCCCAGACCGCGGTGCCCTCGTTGCCCAGCCACCGCGAGAGCTCGGCCAGCTCCTCGAGGCCGCGCGCCCACAGCCCGTTGATGATCGACGAGCACCCGGTCACGTAGACGCTGGCCCAGTCGATCAGCGACCAGCCGGTGACGTCGTGGAGCAGGCCGTCGTCGCCGAGGTAGCTCTCGAACCAGCGCATCATCCGCTCGGCCGCGGGGAGCAGCTCGGCCACCACCTCGCGATCGCCGGTGTAGCGGTACAGGTTGTGCACCGAGTGCAGCCAGTGCAGCGGCCAGTCGGGGATGAACATCTGGTCGGCGGCGGCGAAGTCGGACGCCACGGCCATGGCGAGCATGCCGTCGGTGCGGGGCGTGGCCGCGAGCTGCGGATGCCAGATCGCCATCGACCAGTCGGGGTTGTTGGTGAGGTCGACCATCTGGTGGACCACCGAGTCGCCGGTCCAGGCCCGCTGCTCGCGTGTCGGGCAGTCGACGTAGGCGTCGAGCGCGCAGAGGTCGACCGTGCGCAGGCCGACGGCGTGGATGCGGTTCAGGAGCGGGTCGGAGCACTCGAACGACGCGCCCTCCGGCCGGGGCCGGAGCTTGTCGTCGACCGCCAGGGCCACCTCGGGCGCGGGTGCGCCCTCGGGCGAGCGCACCACGGCCATGAGGTAGCGGGTGCCGATGCTCTCGAGGGTCTCGAACCCCTCGGCCCCGTCGCCGCGGCACACGTAGCGGAAGCCCGCCTGCTGGCCGAGCGGGGCGAGGGCACCGTCGCGCGTGAGGTGCTCGGAGGCGGCCACGTCGACGACGGTGCCCGCCGCGGCACCGGTGACCCGGAGCGACACCGTGCCGGCGGCGGTGTGCCCGAGGTCGAAGAGGAGGCGCTCGGCCCCGACGGGCTCGCCTTCGACGGTGCCGGCCTCGGCGTCGAGCACCGAGCGCACCGGGTCGTCGGCCGCGTCGCCGACGGTGATCGGGCGCCGGTCGAGCAGCGCCGCCTCATGCCGGGCGCCGCCGGTGAAGGCCACGCGCACGGGCGGGCGCAACATGCCGAAGGGCTCGCTCGGCGGGTGGACGCTGCCGCCCCCGCCGCCGTGCACCGGGGTGATCTCGAACGCCTTGCCCCACGCCGTGTCGTCGAACCCGGGCCGGTCCCAGCCGTGCGGGTGCACCCGGGCGTCGAACCACTCGAGCGGCAGCGCAGCCGGCCCGTCGGGCAGGGCCACCGGGGTCCACGCCTCGCCCGCCCTCGAGCGCCAGGTGCGGTCGGAGACCACCCACTCGTCGCCGAGGAGGGCCTCGAAGGCCAGCGAGCCGACACCCAGCGAGTAGCTCGGGGGCACCGGCATCCACCACGACGTGGGGGTGCCGAAGTGGCGGGCCACGATCGCGACCACGTTCTGGCCGACCACCAGGTGGGGGGCGAGGTCGACGACGTCGTAGTGGGCCTGGCGGGGCTCGCTGCGCACCGGCCCCCGGGCCACCTCCACGCCGTTGACCCGCAGCACGTGGCGGCCGTCGGTCCAGATCCGCGCCGGCACCGACGCCGGCACCGACCCGAGCTCCACCACCCGGCGGAACAGCGCCACGTGGTCGGTGGGATCGGCGTCGACCGGCTTCGACATCGTCTCGAAGGCGATGGTCGGAGGGCGGTCCCACACCCACCGGGCGCGCCAGCGCGCGCCGAACGGCTCGGGATGGTGGAGCAGCACGGTTGGTCCCCCCGGACGGAACGGGCCAGTGGTGGTGGCGGGGTGGCTAGTGCAGGGCGGCGCGGAACGCCTTGACCACGCCCTGGAACACAGCGAGGTCGTCGTCGTAGTTGCCGGTGGGCGGGATGCCGCCGACGCGCACGTCGGTGACGCCGGCCTCGACCATCGGGGCCGCGCCGGCGAAGGTGGCGGCGAAGTCGATGGCGCCCTCGGCGTCGCGGACGGGCACGGCGTTGCCGACCACGTCGAAGTTCGGGTCGCCGCCCTCGGCCTCGACCAGGGCCCGCATGGCGGGGATGGTCTCGACCAGGTTGCCGGCGTCGTCGCCCCACGGGATCCAGCCGCTGCCGAACTTGGCGAGGCGACGGGCCGAGCGCTTGTTCACGGTGCCGCTGACCCAGATCGGCACGCCGCCGTCCTGGCGGGGCTTGGGCATCTGGTGGATCTTCTCGAACTGCAGCTCGGGCGAGTCGTAGCTGGCGACCTGCTCGCGCCACAGCAGCTGGCACACCTCGATGGTGTGGTCGAGCTGGCGACCGCGGGTGGCGAAGTCGAGACCGGCGGCGGTGTACTCCTCGGCCTGCCAGCCCACACCGATGCCGATGTCGAGGCGGCCGTCGGTGAGCACGTCCATGGTGGCGAGCACCTTGGCCAGCACGACCGGACGGCGCAGGGCGGCCAGGAGGATGTTGGTGCCGAGCCGGACGTTCTCGGTGACCGCACCGACGGTGGTGAGGAAGGTCAGCGGCTCGAGCCAGATGCCGTCGGGGCCGGTCGGCTGCTTGCCGCCGGCGGCGCCGCCGTTCTTCGGGTCGCCGTAGGCCTCGAGGTTCTCGCCGTAGGCCACGTGGTCGGAGCACACGATGCGGTCGATGCCGGCGACGTCGGCGGCCCGGGCCCGGTCGACGAGGTGGCGGAAGGAGCCGGGGTCGTCGTTGGCGAAGGTGGTGATCGTGGTCGAGACCTGGGGCTTCGTCGTCATGTCCTCACTGTGACACGGGTCGCCCCACCGCCGCATTTGGGCGCCCGCGGGCGGGTTGCCGGCTCCCCTTGGCCATGCAGCTAGGTTCTGGCCCCACAACCCGAGTGAAGGCGGAGCAACGTGAACCTCATCCGTAGAGCCGCGGCCGTCGCCGCGGTCGCCGGTCTGGCCGTGGTCGGCTGGGCCGTCCCGAGCACCGGGGTCGCCGGCGCCGCGTCGAGCACCACCGGCTACACCATCATCCAGGGCGACGGTGTGTGCGACCTCGCCACCGTCGACCTCGCCACCGGCACGCTCACCGACCTGCCCGCCGCCAGCTCGGCCGACGCCTGCTCGGTCGACCTCGCCGCCACCAGCTCGGGCAAGGTCTGGGGCATCTGGGGCAACTTCGCACGCGGCGCCGGCATCGCCCCGCAGGCCCTGTCCACCGCCGTGCTGGTGAGCTACGCCGCCGACGGCAGCGCCACCACCGTGCCGATCACCGACCCGCTCAGCGACGGCAACATCGGGCTGGCCGAGGGCGGCATCGCCATCTCTCCGAGCGGCACCGTCTACGTGCACCTCGTCACCGACAACCCCGGTTGCGACGCCGGGGCCACCCCGGACACCACCATCGCCCCGCAGTACGCCGGCGACTCGGTGTGCCTGTTCACCGTGAACCCGAGCACCGGCGTAGCCACCATCGTCGGCACCACCGGCCTGCCCGAGACCTACTTCAGCCAGCTGGCCTGGTGCAGCGGGCTCGTCTCGACGGCCGGCAACGGCGGCAACGGCTCCTGGGTCACCGAGAGCACGAGCACCGGCGCCGTCACCATCGGCCCCGAGGTCCAGGAGTTCCCGGTCGGCTACGACTGCGACACCACCGCCACCGGCCCGCTGTTCGCGCTGGTCGGCGACCAGGTCCTCCTCAACGGCTCCTCGGCCCCGGCCGCCACCGGCGCCGCGGTGGCCACGGTGAATCCCGCCACCGGTGTCACGACGCCGGTCGCGCCCCTGAGCGACCAGGGCGCCG
>CAMFLJ010000334.1 GCA_945957335.1 uncultured Actinomycetes bacterium
TGCCCCACTTGAGCTCCTCGTCGAGGCCGGTGGCCAGCAGCACGGGGCGCAGCGCGGCGATCTCCGCCGGCCACAGCTGCGAGCGCGCGAGGTAGTCGTCGACCTTCGAGCTCATCGGAGGCTCTCCTCGTAGGTGGCGATGGCCGGTTGGTCGGCCGCGGCGGTGATGCGGGCGTCGGCAGAGGTGTCGCCGAGGAGGTAGCGGTCCCAGAAGGCGACGGTCACCGCGGAGATCAGCGCGTCCTGTCCGGGCACCTTCGGCTCGAGCGCGTCCTCCGCGTCCTCGAACTCGCCTGCGTGGCCCGCCCCGAGCAGGGTGACCATCCGCTTGGGCGGGAGCAGCGACTCGTAGGTGGCCACCACGCTCGCCGGGCTCACCAGCGGGTCACGGTCGCCGTGCATGACCAGGACCGGGACGGCTGTGGTGGTCGTGAGCCGACCGTCGCCGAGCTGGCCCGGCGCCGACATGGCGATGGCCGCGACGATCCTGGGGTCGCGGGTGGTGGGGTCGACCGCCACCCGGTAGGTGGTCCAGCCGCCGGCCGAGAGGCCCGCCGCCCCGATGCGGGCCGGGTCGAAGCGTCCGGCGAGGCCGGAGGACGGGTCGGCCGACATCGCCAGGAGCTGGTCGAGGACGAAGCTCACGTCGCCGGGCTGGTTGGGCACGTCGTAGAGGTTGCCGAAGCTCGCCGGGGCATCGGCGTTCGACCGCGGGAACGCTGGGGCGGCCACCGCGTAGCCGGCCTCGGCCCAGGCCCGGGCCAGCTGCTCGAACTTGCGCGGGTGGCCGGCCATGCCGTGGGAGAACACGACCAGAGGAGTCGGGCCGTCGACCTCGGGCAGGGTGAGCCACACGTCGATCGTGCGGCTCGGCTCGGCCGGGCCGCCGGCGCCCTCGGGCGTGGGGCGGCTGGTGTCGACGAGGGTCAGCTGGCGGGTGGTGACCGCATGGGGCCGACCGGCCATCACGTCGACCGTGGTCGTGGTCGTGCGGGCGGTGGCTGCGCCTCCGCCCGAGCTGCACGCCGCGACCGCGCCGAGCAGCACCAGCACCATCGCGGCAGGCACCGCCTTCACCGCTGTCCGCCCCACCCGCATCGACATGATCCCTCCCCGGGCGCCGACCGTATCCCGCCGGACCGGCCCGGGCCGGAGGGCGCGCCCATGTACGGTCACGGCATGGTGCGTAGGGCGTTGCGGCACGGGCTGACGGTCGAGGACGGCGCGGCCGACCGGATGTGGGCGTTCGTCGAGGACGCCTACCCCTGGTTCCGCTCGATCACCGGCGAGGGCGTCCGCCAAACGCTGCAGCGGGCCACGGAGATCGCTCCGATCGAGCAGGTCGAGGTCCCGAGCGGCACCCCCGTGCTCGACTGGACGGTGCCCCAGGAGTGGATCGTGCGGGAGGCCCACGTCGTCGGTCCCGACGGCCGCCGCCACTTCGACGTCCACGACCACAACCTCCACCTCGTCGGCTACTCCACGCCGTTCCGGGGAACCGTCGGCCTCGACGAGCTGCGCGAGCACCTCCACACGTTGCCCGAGCACCCCGACCTCGTCCCCAACCGCTCGTCGTTCTACGCGCCGCGCTGGGGGTTCTGCGCCACCCAGCGCGAGGTCGACGCGCTCGAGCCCGGCGACTACGAGGTCGTCATCGACACCGAGCTGGTCGACGGGTCGCTCACCTACGGCGAGCTGGTGCTGCCCGGCGAGGTCGCCGAGGAGGTGCTGGTCAGCACCCACGTCGACCACCCGTCGCTGGCCAACGACAACCTCTCGGGCATCGCCGTGGCGGCCGAGGTGGCCCGGGCCATCGCCGGCGTCGACCACCGGCTCACCTACCGGTTCGTGTTCGTGCCGAGCGTGATCGGCGCCATCACCTGGCTCGCCCGCAACCCCGAGGCCGTCGCCCGGGTGCGGGCCGGCCTCGTCATCACCGGCCTGGGCGACACCGGGGCCTTCACCTACAAGCGCAGCCGGCGGGGGAGCACCCTCACCGACCGCGTGGCCGAGCTCGTGGTCGCCCCCACGCCCGGCGCCACGCTGATCGACTGGTACCCGTTCGGGTACGACGAGCGGCAGTACTGCTCGCCGGGCTTCGACCTCCCCGTGGGCCGACTCTCCCGAAGCCTCCATGGCAGCTTCCCCGAGTACCACACGTCGGGTGACGACCTCTCGTTCGTCGACCCCGATCGGATGGTGGCCTCCGCCGACCTGCTGCTCGAGGTCCTGGCCGCGCTCGACGGCAACGGCACCCACGTGAATCTGCGCCCGCACGGCGAGCCCCGGCTCGGCCCCCACGGCCTGCTCGGCTCGCTCGGTGGCGGGGTGGCGCAGAAGGACTACGAGCAGGCGCTGTTCTGGGTGCTGTCGCTCTCCGACGGCGACCACGACCTGGTCGAGATCGCCCAGCGGTCGGGCCTCGGCATGACCGTCATCGTCGAAGCCGCCGACCGGCTCACTGCCGCCGGCCTGCTCGGCCCTGCCTGAGCGTCTGCGGCTCGGGAGCCCGCGGCCGGTCAGAGCGAGCGGCCGGCCCGGTGCCCCTCGAACACCGCGTGCTCGACGCCACGTGGGGCCCCGCAGTCGCCCACCACGTCGTGGGGGACGCCCGCGGCGGTGAGCGCCACGGACAGCTCGTCGACCGGGTCCTGCCCGATCGAGAGCACCACGGCGTCGACGTCGGTGAGGGTCGAGGTCTCGCCCCGGAAGGTGCCGCGCAGCTCGACCCCGTGCTCGGTGATGGCCTCGGCCAGCGTGGAGGGCCGCAGCTCGACGGGCCCCGCCGCCAGCACCCTCATGGCGTCGGGGCGGTCGTGGTCGTCGATGCCGGGCACCGGCACCGCGGTGGCGCCGACGAGCGTCGTGCGCACCCCGAGCCGGGCCAGGTGCTCCACCGCGTCCATCGTGTGGTGGTAGCCGTGGGCGTCGATGACGGCGACGTGGCGAGCGTCGTCGCAGGCACCTCCGAGCACGTCCCACGTGGTGCGGACGTGGGGGAGGTCGTGCCCGGGGAGCGTCGCCTGGTGGGGGCGGGGCGTGTACCAGCCGCTGCGCCGCGGCCGCGAGCCGGTGGCCACGACCACCCTGTCGGGGGCCAGCGCCACGATGCTCTCGACGGTGGCCGCGGTGGCGAGGCGCACGTCGACGCCGAGCAGCGCCGCCTCGTGGGCCCGCACCGCGACGATCTCGGCGAACTCGGCCCGCCTCGGGTTCCGGGTGATCAGGCGGATCTGGCCGCCGAGGACGTCGTCGCGCTCGAGGAGGGTGACCTCGTGGCCAACGCGCGCTGCGGTCACCGCGGCCTCGAGGCCGGCCGGGCCGCCGCCGACGACCACGAGCCGCCGGGGCGTCGGCGACGGGGTGAGTGTGGCCCCACCCCAGAGCTCCTCGCGGCCGGCCGCCGCGTTCTGCTGGCACGTGAGCGGCCGACGCTCGCGGTTGCGCATGAGGCAGCCCTGCCCGGCTCCGATGCAGACGTGGATCTCGCGGTCGCGTCCCTCGAGCGCCTTGCGGGGCAGGTCGGGGTCGGCGATCGACGCCCGGGTCATCCCGACCATGTCGGCCGCGCCCGAGGCGATCACCTCGGCGGCCTGCTCGGGGCGCACGATGCGCCCGACCGCGAACACCGGCAGCTCGGGCACCGCTGCCTTCACCGCGGCGGCCCACGGCACCAGCGCAGCGAACGGGGTGCCGATGCCGCCGATCGTCGGAACGCCGCTGACGTCGAGGAAGTCGATGCGCCCGGTGGCCGCGAGGGCGGAGGCGATGGCGACGCCCTCCTCGACGGTGTGACCGCCCGGAGCGGTCCACGCGCCGTTGGTGCGCACCCCGACCACGAAGTCCGGGCCGACCGCGGAGCGCACGGCCTCGATGATCTCCACGTCGATCCGCAGCCGCCCCTCGAGCGACCCCCCGTAGCGGTCGGAGCGGTTGTTGAAGGCCTCCGTCAGCCACTCGCCGAGCATGTGGGGGTGGGCGGCGTGGAT
>CAMFLJ010000335.1 GCA_945957335.1 uncultured Actinomycetes bacterium
GGCCGAGGGCGGGCACCAGCTTCGACTCGTCGACCACCACGATCAGCCGTGAGGTCATGGTCTCGACGAGCTTCTCGCGGGTGTGGGCGCCGCCCCCGCCCTTGGTCAGGTTGAACGCCGGGTCGACCTCGTCGGCGCCGTCGATGGCGATGTCGAGCGAGCCGATCTCGTCGGGGCTCACCACCGTGAGGCCGAGCGAGCGGGCCAGCTCCTCGGTGGCCTTCGAGGTGGCGGTGCAGACGATGTCGGGCTGCCGGTCGCCGAGCTCGAGGATGGTGAAGTGCACGGTCGAGCCCGTGCCGAGCCCCACCTTCATGCCGTCGGTGACGTAGCCGGCGGCCTGCCGCCCGGCCGCGTCCTTGGCCCTGGTCTGCGCGTCGCTCACCCGGGCAGCTTCTCACGACCGGTGGCCGCCGCCCGGAGGGCCTCCGCGCTGGGCCGCGGGTCGCGCGACCGGTCGGCCACGCCGGTGGGCGTGGCCAGGCCGCGCTCGGGCGTCCAGCCGTCGACGAGCGTCTCCCAGAAGGCGTGGGTGACGGGCACGCCGTCGTCGAACGCGGCGCGCAGCTGCCGATCGAGGTCGCCGACCAGCTCGGCGCGCCAGTCGTCGGCGCCGTCGGTGAGCCCGGTGCCCAGCAGGGCGAGTGGCCGTCGGGGGAACGACTCGGCGAGCTGCCGCACCGCCACGCCGATGCCCTCGGCCCAGGGCGCGCGCCCGTCGGCGGCCACCGGCGCGTCGGCGGGGTAGGGGCCGGTCGAGCCGTCGGCGAACACCGTGTGCTCGCCGCGGTGGGTGAAGCCCACGACGTCGTAGCCACCGGCCAGCCCGTCGAGCTCGACCTCGGCCCGGCCGGGCACCGACAGCACGCCGTCGGCCAGCGCCCGCTCCCACACGCCGAGCCGCAGCCGGTCGTCGGCCACCGCGGCGGCGCGGGCGGCATCGCGCTCGTCGGGCTCGCGGGTGCGCACGCCGGGGTGGCCCGGCAGGAGGTCGATGCAGCAGGCCACCGGCGCGGCACCGCTGCGCAGCAGCCGCATCGCCTCGTACGAGGCCCGGTGCAGGTCGGCCAGCGCATCGTGGAAGTCGGTCTCGGAGCGGCGGCCGGGCGGCCGCCGGCCGTCGCGGCACCCGTCGGCCGCGATGGTGAACGGGTCGAGCACCGGCACCCACGCGGCCACGAGGTCGCCGAGCTCCTCGGCCACGCGGTCGACGTGGCGGGGCCACGTGCGGAGCAGGCCGCGCTCGTCGCGCAGGCCCCGCTCGTCGTCGGCGAACCAGCCGGGCAGCGGCCCGTCGTGCAGCACGGCCCACACGTCGATGCCGGCGGCGCGGGCGGCCCGCAGCACCTCGGTCAGCCAGCCCAGGTAGCCCGTGTCCCACTGGCCCGGCCGGGGCTCGAGGCGCGCCCAGTCGATCGTAATCCGCAGGGCGCCCAGGCCGAGCTCGCCCATGAGCGCCAGGTCGGCACCGGCCGCGTCGGCGGTCCCGGACCCGTCGCCGGAGGCGGGGAGGCGCCCTTCGGCCTGCCATCCACCCCAGTCGCTGCGGGGCGCCACGCCGAGCGAGGAGGCGCCGGTGGCCGCCGCTCCCCAACGAACACGAGCTGCATCGGTCACTTCGGCAGTATTCCCGGTACGGTGCCCCCATGGGGAAGGCCAATCGAGTCCGGTACTCGCGTTGGGACGGCACCCAGGTCGGATTCGACCTCGACGCCACCGACATCTTCAGCGAGATCACCGACGACCTGCTGTACCACGGTGACCTGAACGCGGCCCTGCGCCGCATGATGCAGCAGGGGTTCACCGACGCCAACGGCGACCGCATGCAGGGCCTGCGCGAGATGCTCGAGCAGCTCCGCCAGAAGCGGCGCGAGGCGCTCGAGAACCACGAGCTCGGCGGCATGTACGACGAGATCGCCCGCGGCCTGCGCGACGTGGTCGAGCAGGAGCGCGCCGCCATCGACGAGCTCGCCCAGGAGGCACGCGACAGTGGCGACGCCCGCCGCCAGGAGCTCACCGAGGAGGTCGCCGCCGAGCGCCACGCCGCGCTCGACCTGCTCTCGCCCGACCTCGCCGGCATGGTCCGCGACCTCCAGAACTACGACTTCACCTCCTCCGAGGCGCGCGAGCGCTTCGAGGAGCTGCTCGAGCAGCTCAAGGAGCAGCTCATGCAGCAGTACGTCGACCAGATGGCCGGTGCGGTCGAGAACATGACCCCCGAGGACATGTCCCGGATGAAGGACATGTTCGCCGAGCTCAACCAGATGCTCGAGCAGCGCCAGCGCGGCGAGGAGCCCGACTTCGACGGCTTCATGGACCGCTTCGGCGACTTCTTCCCCGAGAACCCCCAGGACCTCGACGAGCTGCTCGAGATCATGGCCCGGCGCATGGCCGCGGCCCAGGCGATGCTCAACTCGATGACGCCCGAGCAGCGGGCCCAGCTCCAGGCGCTCTCCGACCAGCTGCTCGAGGACATGGACCTGCGCTGGCAGCTCGACCAGCTCGGTCAGAACCTGGCCGGTGCGTTCCCCGACCTCAACTGGAACCGGCGCTACGACTTCAACGGCCAGCCCGGCTCCGACCCGATGAGCATGGGCGAGGCCAACCAGCTGCTCCAGCAGCTCGGCGACCTCGACCAGCTCGAGAACCTGCTGCGCGGCGCCAGCTCGCCCGGCGCCCTCGCCGAGGTCGACCTCGACCGGGCCCGCGAGCTCCTCGGCGACGAAGCCGCCCGCAGCCTCGAGCAGATGGCCGAGCTGGCCAAGCGCCTCGAGGAGCAGGGCCTGGTCGAGAACAAGGAGGGCCGCCTCGAGCTCACGCCGCGCGGCATCCGGCGCCTCGGCCAGAACGCGCTCGACGAGCTCTTCGCCAAGCTCTCCCTCGACAAGGCCGGCCAGCACGAGATGGCCCGCATCGGCGTGGGCCACGAGCGCGACTACTCCACCAAGCCCTACGAGTGGGGCGACGCCTTCAACCTCGACATCCAGCGCACGGTGCGCAACGCCATCCAGCGCGCCGGCAGCGGCACGCCGGTGCGGCTCACCCCCGACGACTTCGAGGTCGAGCGCACCGAGCACCTCGTCCGCTCGAGCACCGTCCTCATGATCGACCTGTCGCTCTCCATGCCGATGCGCGACAACTTCCTGCCGGCCAAGAAGGTGACGATGGCGCTGCACAGCCTCATCACCTCGCAGTTCCCCCGCGACTACATGGGCATCGTCGGGTTCAGCGAGAGCGCCCGCGAGCTCAAGCCCGAGCAGCTGCCCGAGGTCTCCTGGGACTTCGTCTACGGCACGAACATGCAGCACGGCTTCCAGATCGCCCGTCGCCTGCTCTCCCGCCAGAGCGGCACCAAGCAGATCATCATGATCACCGACGGCGAGCCCACGGCCCACATCACCGCCTCGGGCGACGTGTACTTCAACTACCCGCCCGTGCGCGAGACCGTCGACGCCACCTTGCGCGAGGTCAACCTCTGCACCCGCGACGGCATCCGCATCAACACCTTCATGCTCGACCCCACCCCGCACCTGCGCGACTTCATCGGCAAGCTCACCGAGCTGAACCGGGGCCGGGCGTTCTTCACCACGCCCGAGACGTTGGGCGACTACGTGTTGGTCGACTTCATCGAGCAGCGCCGCCAGATGGTGCGCGGCCGCCGCGCCGGCTGACCTGCGTCGAGGGCGTCCCGCCGCTGGTGCCGCACGGGGCCGGTGAGCCGGCTCACGAGGGCACGATCCCCATCGCGACGTGGTTGGACAACCACTGATCGCGGTGGTCGCCGGTCACACTCCGTGCCCCCGAAAAGGGGGGTCGCGGCCCCGTTGCCATGCCCCCCTTGCGCTGGCGGCCCGGAGCGGGCATGATCACACCGTTGTAATTACACCTGTGGTAATGCGCGGTGGCGGGTTGGGCCCTCTCGGCCAGAGAGGATCCGGGCTCCCGGCGAACGTGACCTCCGCAGGCCC
>CAMFLJ010000336.1 GCA_945957335.1 uncultured Actinomycetes bacterium
ACGTGGGAGATCTCGATGCGCTGGGCCTCGGACTCGGGCAGCCAGCCCGTCTCGATCACCGACCGCTTGGCCGCGGCCACCGCGAGGGGCCCGTTGTCGGCGATGACCTGGGCGATCTCCTTGGCCTTGGCCAGCGACTGGCCCGACGGCACGAGGTGGCTCACGAGGCCCCACTGCAGGGCCTCCTGCGCAGTCAGCACCCGACCGGTGAGCAGCATGTCCATGGCCACCGCGTAGGGGATCTGGCGCTTGAGGCGCATGGTGGACCCGGCGCCGGCGATGAGGCCGCGCTTCACCTCGGGCACCGCGAAGGTGGCGTGCTCCTCGGCGATGCGGATGTCGGTCGACTGGAGCATCTCGCAGCCGCCGCCCATGCACTGGCCGTTGACCGCGGCGATGATCGGCTTGGTGCACCAGTAGGTGAGCAGGAGGCCCCGGCCGGTGATGGCGGGGTCGTCCTTCAGCCGCTGCTGGATGCGGGCCGCCTCGGGGGTGACCTCGCCCGACATCCACCCGTCGCTCAGGTCGCCGCCCGCGCAGTAGGCCACGTCGCCGGCGCCGGTGAGGATCACGGCCCGGATCGAGTCGTCCTCGTCGGCCATCTGCCAGGCGTCGGCGAGGCGCACGAGCATGTCTGGCACCAGCGCGTTGCGGCGGTGCGGCCGGTTCATCGTCAGGATCAGCACGGCGCCGTCGCGCTCAACCAGCAGCGTCGGTTCGTCGCTCATCGGTCCCCCTCGTGGTGGCGCCACGGTGGCGCCGGTCCGGAGACCTTGCCACGTCCGGCGGAACGCAGCGGCCGGGTGCCGCGGGCCGGGCGGTCCGCTGGGCGATCAGCCCGAGCCGAGGGCCCGGCGCTGCACCTTGCCGAGCAACGTACGGGGGAGCGCCTCCACCAGCTCCAGGCCGCGGGGGGCGCAGTAGGCCGGCAGCGCCGCCTTCACCGCGTCGCGCAGGTCGTCGAGCGTCGGGGGCCGGGTGGGGTCGGCGGCCACGGCCACGGCCGTGACGACCTGGCCCCACTCGGGGTCGGGCCGCCCCACCACCGCCACCTCGGCCACCGACGCCAGCTCGTGCAGGACCTTCTCGACGGGGGCGGGCCACACGTTCTCGCCGCCGGTGATGATGAGGTCGCCCCGGCGGCCGTCGACCGAGAGCACGCCCTCGGGGGAGAGGGCGCCCGCGTCGTCGGTGGGGAGCCAGCCGTCGGTCGTGCGGGGGTCGGTGCCGTCGCGGTAGCAGCGCAGCACCATGTCGCCCCGCACCTGGATCTCGCCGTCGACGATCCGAAGCTCGACACCGGGCAGGGCGTGGCCGTCGAGCACCACCGCGCTGCCCGTCTCGGTCATGCCGTAGCTGACGTGGCAGTTGGGTGGCACGACGGCCGGGGGAGCGGAGCCGCCGACGATGATGCGGCGGAACACCGCCGGGTCGAAGCGGGCCAGCGCGGTGGGCACGACCGTGGTGAGCGTGGCGCCGCGGCGTGCCGCGTCGAGCACGGCCTCGGCCTCGAAGCGCTCGTGGACCTCGAGGGGCATGTCGAAGGTGAGGGCCCGCACCACCACCGCCAGGCCGGCGATGTGGGAGAGCGGGAGGCAGCAGAGCCAGCGATCGGTGGCGGGGTCGACGCCGAGGCCGGCCGAGGTGGCCCGGGCCGACGCAGCCAGCGACGCGTGGGTGTGCACGACCCCCTTCGGGATGCCGGTGCTGCCGCTGGTGGGCACCACAAGGGCGTCGCCGTCCTCGACCGGCACGCCGTCGGCGAGGGCCGTGACCTCCCCGTCGGCCTGCACGAAGCGGGACGGGCGCAGCGAGCCGAGGCTCTGCTCGACGGCGGGGCCGGGCAGGCGGGGGTCGATCGGCACCACGGCGTCGCCGTCGTCCCAGGCCCGGCGCATGGCGTCGACGAACGCCTGGCCCGTGAGGGCGACGGCCACCAGCTCTCGCATCCGTCCGAGGCTAGAGGCGGAGGATTCAGCCAACCTCTTCCGGAGCGGGCAAGCTGACCGCCCATGAACGCCTGGATCGCCGGTGCCCGGCCCCGCACCCTGCCCGCCGCGGTGGTGCCCGTGCTCGTCGGCACCGCGGCGGCCGCCGGCATGGAAGGTGTCACCACCGGGCTCAAGGGCGTCGTGCTGTGGCGCTTCGCCGCCGCCCTGGTGGTCTCGCTCGCGCTCCAGGTCGGCGTGAACTACGCCAACGACTACTCCGACGGGGTGCGCGGCACCGACGACGAGCGGGTCGGCCCGATGCGCCTCGTCGCCTCGGGTGCCAAGCCGGCAGGAGCGGTGAAGCGGGCGGCGTTCCTCTCCTTCGGTGTCGCCGCCGTGGCCGGCCTGGCGCTGGCGGCGGCCACCTCGTGGTGGCTGATCGTGGTGGGCCTGGCCTCCATCGCGGCGGCGTGGTTCTACACCGGCGGGCCGCGGCCCTACGGCTACGCCGGGTTCGGCGAGCTGTTCGTGTTCGTGTTCTTCGGCGTGGTGGCCACCACCGGCTCGGCGTTCGTGCAGATCGTGCGCATCACGCCCCTGACGCTGTTCGCGTCGGTGCCCGTCGGCATGCTGGCGGTGGCGCTGCTGGTGGTGAACAACCTGCGCGACATCCCGGGCGACACCGTGTCGGGCAAGCGCACCCTCGCGGTTCGCCTCGGCGACAAGCGCACCCGCCGCCTCTACACCGCGCTGATGTTCCTGCCGTTCGTCGTCACGCCCCTGATCGCCGGGCTGAGCGGCCGGCCCTTCGCCGCCGCGTCGCTGTTCGTCGTGGTGATGGTGAACAAGCCCGTGCTCCAGGTGCTGCAGGGTGCCAAGGGCCCGGCGCTCATCCCCGTGCTCGGCCAGACCGGACGGGTGCAGCTCTTCTTCGGGATCGTCTTCTCGATCGGCCTCTTCATCGGCCACCTCACCTGACCCCAGCTGATCGCCGGGCCGCGGATCAGGGAGCGGGGTGGGCCCGCAGCCAGCGGCGGACGATCGAGGCGGTGTCGAGCGGGCTCTCGAGCTGGGCGCTGTGGCCGGCCCGGGGCACCAGCGCCACGGTGGCGCTCGGGCCGATCGAGCGGGCCAGGCGGCCGGCGACGGCCGAGAACTTGGCGTCGTCGACCCCGGCGAGCAGCAGCACCGGCACGTCGACCTCGCCCAGGCGCTCCCAGAGCGGCTCCTGGGTGCCCGTGCCGGCGAGGCGCAGGCTGGACGCCAGGCCCTCGGCGGTGTTGGCCAGGCGCTCGTCGCGGCAGGCCGTGGCCGGGGTGAGGCCGGCGAACAGCGGCTGGGCAAGCCACTCGTCGAGGAAGGCGGGGACGCCGACGTCGAGCAGGTGGTTGGCCAGCGCGTCGTCGGCGGTGCGGCGGGCGGCCCGCTCGGCCTCGTCGTCGATGCCGCCGGTGGCGCCGATCAGCACCAGGCGAGCGACCAGCTCGGGCCGGGCGAGCGCGAGGTGGAGGGCCAGGCGCCCACCCATCGAGTAGCCGACGTAGGTGGCCCGGCCGCCGGTGGCACCGAGCAGCTCGGCGCCCTCCCACAGGTCGGCGCGCACCGCCGCCGAGCCGCCGTGCCCCGGGGCGTCGACCAGCACCAGCTCGTGGTCCTTGGCCAGCTCGTCGGCGAAGGGCCCCCAGCAGCGGCCGGTCTGGGTGAAGCCGTGGACCAGCACGAGGCGGTCGGCTCCCTCGGCCCCGACGCCCTCGGCGTGCAGCGGCGCCCCACCCGTCTCGGTCACGGGCCGCAGCGTAGGTCCGCACCGGGCGCCCGCCCGTAGGCTGCGGCCGTGGCCGCCCCGACCTCCGACCGTCCCGACCCCTCCATCGCGCTCCGCGCCGCGTCGACGGGCGACCTCAACGCCACCTTCTGCGCCACCCTCGTCGACGAGTGGGCCCGGGCCGGTGTGACCGACGCGGTCGTGTGCCCCGGCTCCCGCTCGACCCCCATGGCCCTGGCCCTGGCCGCCGACGAGCGCATCCGGGTGCACG
>CAMFLJ010000337.1 GCA_945957335.1 uncultured Actinomycetes bacterium
GATGGCGGCGGTGGCGTCGTCGTAGGGGAGCCACGTCTCGACCCAGAGGCGCTCGACGGCCACGTTCTGCGGCGCCTGGAAGGCGGTGACGGCGGTCAGGAACCGGAGGTCGACGGTCGAGCCACCGATGTCACCCCGCAGGTGCAGCACCATCGCCGGCTCGGCCGGAACGGAGAGGTCGACCCGACGCCAGTCGTCGGCCACGGTCGGCATCGCCAGCAGCTCGTCGAGCAGGTCGCGGAGCTCGCCGTCGGCGGGGTCGGCCAGCACCTCGCGCTGGATGCGCCACAGCAGCTGGCGGCCGACGTCGTCGAAGTTCACCAGCTGGGCGTTGGTGTCGGCCATGTCGAAGGTGAGCCGGGCCAGGTTCACGCCGAGCGCTGCGACCTCGTCGGGCGCCATCGGCCCGCTCGGGGGCGGGGCGCCGAGCACCGCCGAGAGCAGCGCCAGCGCGCCCTGGTTGGCGTCCAGCACCTGGTAGGTGCGGTCGACGATGATCAGCGGGAACGGCTCGTGGTGCTCCTTCAGCAATCGGATGGCGTCGGTGACGGCCGGCGGGAGCTCGCCGTCGGTGTCGCCGTAGACGGGGTCGTGGCCGGCGGCGCGCAGCATGGCGTCGACCTGGCGCAGGGGCACGCCGAGGGTCGACCCCAGCTGCACGACCATCTCGGGGCTGGGGGTCGAGCGCCCGGTCTCGAGGAAGCTGATGTGGCGGGCCGACACGTCGGCGGCCACCGCCAGGTCGAGTTGGCTCAGGCCGCGCTGGCGGCGCCAGTGCTTCAGCAGGGCGGGGAACAGCCCGGCACGGCGGTCGGGATCGGGCACGACGGAGACGGTACGGCCCCGGAGCGGCCGTGGCACCTACCTCGCCACGTCATTGCCCGTCGGTCCGTCCCCTCGCAGGGTGGGCCCATGCCGACGCTCACCGCCTCCGTCGCCACCGACCTGTTCCGTCGCCCTCCCGACCGCCTCCTCGACGTCGGGCCCGGCGGGGGAGAGGTGGCGGTCCGCACCGTCGGCTCGGGCCCCGACGTGCTCTTCGTCCACGGCTTCCCCGTGAGTGGCGCCACCTTCCGGCTGCTCCTGCCGCACCTCGTCGACCACGTCACCTGCCACGTCATCGACTTCCCCGGCACCGGGTCGAGCCGCTTCGGCCCCGGCACCGAGGTCACCATCCACCGCCACGTGGCCACCGTGCGCCGCGTCGTCGACCTCCTCGGGCTCGACGACGTGGCGGTGGTGGGCCACGACAGCGGCGGCATGATCGCCCGCCACGCCATGGCCGGCGATCCCCGCCTCCGGGCGATGGGGCTCGTCGACACCGAGCAGCCCCAGGGCCTCAGCTGGCGGTTCAAGGCGTTCCTCGTGGGCCGCCACGTCCCGGGCTTCGCAGACCTCCTCGGGTGGGCCGCCATGCGGCGACGGGTGCGGCGGAACCGGCTGGTGCTCGGCGGGGCGTTCACCGACCGCTCGCTGCTGGGTGGTGACTTCGAGGAGCTGTTCCTCCGGCCCCTCGGCCAGGACCCGGCCAAGCGGGCCGCCGCGGCCGCGCTGCTCGACAGCTTCGACGAGCGCGACGTCACTGCTCTGGCCGAGCTCCACCGCCGCATCGAGGTGCCGGTGCAGCTCGTGTGGGGCGAGGACGACGTGTTCTTCCCGGTGGCCCGCGCCCGCGAGATGGTGGCGACGTTCCCCGACGCCCGCCTCACCGTCGTCCCCGGGGCCGGGCTGTTCTCCCACGAGGAGCGGCCGGCCGAGGTCGCCGCTGCGCTCCTGCCCCTGCTGGCCGGAGCCGCCTCGGATTGAGGGCGGACGCCGGACCTCGGCCCGCCGCTCAGGCGGTGCCGCTGGTACGACGGCTCACGACGGCGGCGAGGAGGTCGTCGTCGAGCTCGCCCCGCAGGACGGTGACGGCCTGGCCGCCGAGCAGCACTCGGTTGCCGCGCAGCGACACCTCGATGGTGCCGCCGCGAGCGGACGCCTGGTAGGCGAGCAGGTCGTCCTTGCCCAGCCGGTCGGCCCAGAACGGGGCCAGCGTGGTGTGCGCCGAGCCGGTCACCGGGTCCTCGGGGATGCCGGCAGCGGGGGCGAAGAACCGCGAGATCACGTCGTGGAGGCCCTCGCCCACGGAGGTGAGGATCACGCCGCGGCCGACGTCGCCCAGCGCGCTCAGGGCGTCCATGTCGGGCCGCACGCCGCGCACCTCCTCGGGGCAGGGCACCTCGACCAGCCAGTCGGAGCGGCCCCGGGCGACGGTGAGCGCCTTCTCGATGCCGAGCGCCTCGAGCAGGCCCTCGGGTGCGTCGGTCTCGACCGGGTGGTCGACTGGGAAGTCGAGCTGGATCCAGCCGTCGCGCAGCGGCCGGGCGGTGAGCACGCCCGAGAGGGTGACGAACCGCAGCGGCGCGCCGCCCGGGTCGACACCGAGGTCGGTGAGCAGGTGGTGGGCCGAGGCGAGCGTGGCGTGGCCGCACAGCTCGACCTCGCACACCGGCGTGAACCAGCGCAGCCGCCACGTCGGGCCGTCCGCGGCGTCACCAGCGAGGCCGCCCTCGGCCGGCAGGGCCTCGAGGAAGGCGGTCTCGGGCTGGTTCAGCTCGGCCGCGACGGCCTGCATCCACTGGTCGTCGGCGGGGCCGTCGAGCAGGCAGATGGCGGCGGGGTTGCCCGCGAAGGGGCGGTCGGTGAAGGCGTCGACCTGGACGATCGGCAGGCCCATCGGCGGATGGCTCCGGGAGAGAGGGTGGTGGGGACGGGGCCCCTGTCGATGCCGGCGTCCGCCACGCCGTTGGCACCGGGTTGCCCCGGGGTGTGCGCCTAGCGCGACCCCATGGGGACGTAGTCGCGGACCTCGTCGCCCACGTAGAGCTGACGGGGCCGGGCGATGCGCGAGTTCTGGTCGAGCAGCTCCTGCCAGTGGGCCAGCCAGCCCGACACGCGGGGGATGGCGAACAGCACCGTGAACATCTCGGTGGGGAAGCCCATGGCCTGGTAGATGATGCCCGAGTAGAAGTCGACGTTCGGGTAGAGCTTGCGGCTCACGAAGTAGTCGTCGCTCAGCGCCGTCTCCTCGAGCTTCAGCGCGATGTCGAGCAGCGGGTTCTTGCCGGTGACCTCGAAGACCTCGTAGGCGACCTGCTTGATGATCTTCGCCCGGGGGTCGTAGTTCTTGTAGACCCGGTGGCCGAAGCCCTGGAGGCGGCCCTTGCCGGCCTTCACGTCGGCGACGAAGGCCTCGACGTTGTCGATGCTGCCGATCTCGTTGAGCATGCGCAGCACGGCCTCGTTGGCACCACCGTGGCGGGGGCCGTAGAGGGCGGCGGCGGCCGCGGCGGTGGCCGAGTAGGGGTCGGCGTGGCTGGAGCCGACGACGCGCATGGCGGTGGTCGAGCAGTTCTGCTCGTGGTCGGCGTGGAGGATGAACAGCACGTCGAGGGCGTGGGAGAGCACCGGGTCGGGCTGGTAGCGGGGCTCGGCGACCTTCCACATCATCGAGAGGAAGTTCGAGCAGAAGTCGAGCTCGTTGTCCGGGTAGACGAACGGCATGCCGACCGAGTGGCGGTGGGCGCCGGCGGCGATGGTGGGCATCTTGGCGATGAGCCGGATGATCTGCTTGTAGCGGTTCTCCGGGTCGTCGATGTCCTTGGCGTCCGGGTAGAAGGTGCTCAGGGCCGCGAGGGTCGAGACGAGGATGCCCATGGGGTGGGCGTCGTGGTGGAAGCCCTCCATGAAGCGCTTGCGCACGTTCTCGTGGATGAACGTGTGGTACGTGATGTCGTGCTTCCACTGCTCGAACTGGACGGCGTCGGGCAGCTCGCCGTGGAGCAGGAGGTAGGCCACCTCGAGGTAGGTCGAGTTCTCGGCCAGCTGCTCGATGGGGTAGCCGCGGTAGCGCAGGATGCCGGCCTCGCCGTCGAGCTCGGTGATCGAGCTGGAGGC
>CAMFLJ010000338.1 GCA_945957335.1 uncultured Actinomycetes bacterium
ACGCCGCGGAGGCCTCCGACGGCACGCCGGTGGTCGTCGGCCTGGCCGGCACCGTCACCACCGCGGCCGCGGTCGAGCTGGGCCAGCCCGCGTACGACCGCGACGCCACCCACCACTTCCGCCTCACCAAGGCCGCGGCCGAGGACGTGTTCCGCACGCTCGCCACCGAGCCGCTCGCCGACCGGGTGCACAACCCCGGTCTCGAGCGCGAGCGGGCCGACGTGATCGTCGGTGGGATGTGCGTGCTGGTGGCCACCATGCGTCGCCTGGGCATCGCCGAGTGCCTGGTGTCGGAGAGCGACATCCTCGACGGGCTGGCGATGTCGATCGCCGACGAGGCGTGAGCGCAGCCGGCCCCACCCGGCGTCCCCCGCACCCGTCACAGGGGCCGTCGCTAGGATCGCCGCCCGTGACCACCCTCTTCGGCCGCCGGGTGCTTCTGCGCCCCCTCGTGGTCTCCGACTTCCCCGCCTGGCGCGAGGTGCGCCGCCGCAACGAGGCGTGGCTCACCAAGTGGGAGCCCACCCGCATCCCCGGCACGCCCGACGTGGTCGAGGACCGCGAGGCGTTCTCGGTGCGCTGCAGCGCCCGCCAGCGCGAGCGGCAGCTCGGCGCCGGCTACGGCTTCGGTGTGTTCGTCGACGGCGAGTTCGCCGGCGAGATCAACCTCTCGTCGGTGCAGCGGGGGCCGTTCCAGAGCGCCTACGTGGGCTACTGGATCGACGAGGCCAAGGCCGGCCACGGCTACACGCCCGAGGCGGTGGTGGTGGTCGCCCGGTTCGCCTTCGAGGAGCTGCGCCTCCACCGCATCCAGATCGCGATCATCCCCCGCAACCGGGCCAGCCACCGGGTGATGGAGAAGCTCCAGATCCGCGACGAGGGCACGGCCGTGCGCTACCTCGAGATCAACGGCACGTGGGAGGACCACGTCCGCTACGCCATCACCTCCGAGGAGTGGTTGGAGCGGGGCCCGCAGATCTGCGCCGACTGGATCGACTGACCGAGCCACGGGAGGCTGGTGGTGTCAGTCGGAGCCGATGTCCCAGGCGTAGTCGGCGTCGCGGTAGGCCCGGAAGGCCACGAGGGTGTGGGTCCGGCGCACGCCCTCGGCGGTGGCGATGCCGTGGGTGACGACCTCGGCGAGGTCCTCGTGGGCCCCGACGCGCACCATCGCCACCAGGTCGTACTCGCCGGTGACGGAGTAGACCTCGGCCACGCCGCGGCGGGCGACCAGCTCGTCGGCCAGCGCGGCGATGCGGGCGGGCTCGGCCTCGATGAGCACGATGGCGTCGATCACGGTTGGCTCCTGGCACTCGGCGACGGCCGCGATCCTACGGCGCGCCCCCGCACGACCCGGCCGGACGTTCGATGGCCGGGCCGCCGGTAGTGTCGCCGCCATGACCGAGGGGGATGCGCCGGCCGCCAGGAGCGGCATGTTCGTCGCGTTCCGCTACCGCAACTTCACGCTGATGTGGAGCGCGTCGCTGCTGTCGAGCAGCGGCACCTGGCTCCAGAACGTGGCCGTGCCGTTCGTGATCTACCGGATCACCGAGAGCGGCGCCTGGCTCGGGTTCACCGTGTTCCTCTCCTACGTCCCGATGGTGATCACCGGGCCGTGGGCCGGTTCGGTGGCCGACCGCTACCAGCGCCGCACCGTGCTGCTGGTCACGGGCCTGCTGCAGTTCGCGCTCACCATGGCGCTATGGGCCGTCTGGGTGGCGGGGGAGCGGCGCATCGGCCCGATCCTGCTGCTGTTGGTGGCCAACGGCTTCGCCGCCGGGTTCAGCGTGGCGTCGTGGCAGGCGTTCGTCACCGAGCTCGTGCCCCGCGAGCACCTGCTCAACGCGGTCACGCTCAACTCGGCGCAGTTCAACGCGGCCCGGGCGTTCGGGCCGGCGGTCGGGGGCATCGTCCTGGCCACGCTCGGCCCGGGCTGGTCGTTCTTCATCAACGCCATGACCTTCCTGGCCATGGTCTTCGCCCTGCTGCTGGTGAAGGTGCCGCCGCTCGTGCGGGCCAAGGTCGTCGGCCGGGCCAAGCCGCTCTCGGAGATGCTCGACGCCGTGCGCTACGTGCGGACCGAGGCCGGGATCGTCGTGTGCCTCCTCGTGGTGTTCACCCTCGGCTTCCTCGGCGGCCCGCTGTTCAACCTGCTGGTGGTGTTCGCCGACGACGTGTTCAAGGTGGGCGGCGGCGTCTACGGGCTGCTCGCCGGCTGCATGGGCGCGGGCGCCATCCTGGTGGCGCCCCTGGTGGCGGGGAGGGGCTCGGGCATGGCCCGCAGCCGGCTGGTGTCGTTCGCCATGGCGGCCTACGGCCTGGCCCTCGTCGCCCTCGGCCTCGCTCCCGTGGTGCCCCTGGCCGCCGCGGCCCTGCTGGTGGCGGGCGCCGGCTACCTCGGCATCTCCTCGACGCTCAACACCACGGTGCAGCTCCAGGTCACCGAGCTCATGCGCGGCAAGGTGCTGGCCCTCTACATCATGGTGCTCACCATCGCGGTGCCCCTCGGCTCGCTGGTGCAGGGCTGGCTGGTCGACCTCATCGGGGTGCAGGCCACCGTGTCGGGCGCCGGGGCGCTGTTCCTCGTGGTGTTCCTGGTCCTGAAGTTCGGCACCTCACGGCTCGACGCCATGGACGACCTCTCTCGGGGCTCGCTCGGCGTGCAGGAGCGCCTCGACGTGGCCGAGGCCGAGTCGGCCGAGGCCGCCATCGACCCCATCTGAGCCATCCGGATGAGCGACCAGGCCCGGGTGACCCGGCGGGGCCGGGTCAGTCGTCGTCGAGCAGCTCGTCGAGGTCGTCGTCGCCGAGGTGGGCCCTCCCGGCGCCGCAGCCGGCCAGCGCGGGGCACCACCGGCACGAGCGGCTGGGGCGGGTGACGGGCTCCTTGGTGCCGACCTCGAGCTGGTGGAGGATGCGGGCGCCGTCGATGGTGCGCTCGACGGCGGCGTGCAGCAGCCCCTCGGTGACGGCTTCGGGGTGGGCCCGGCCGGAGTCGAGGTAGTAGCTGGCGAGCAGGCGGGGCGGCGTGCCCAGCCGCAGGGTCTCGACGAGCGCGTAGAAGCGCAGGTCATCGAGGTGGGAGGGCGAGAAGGCACCGGTCTTGAGGTCGATGATGACCTTGCCGGCGGTGGAGCCGATGGCCCGGCCGAGGGAGAGGTCGGTGCGGCCGGAGAGCACGACGCGGCCGCCGAGCAGGTCGGTGCGCAGGCGGCCCTCGGTGACGGGCACCCACCGGGCCTTCAGGGGCGGGAAGCACTCGAAGAAGGTGACGACGCGCTCGTTGGCCAGGGCCCGCAGCTCGGCGCGCTCGCCCTCCGGGCAGGTGGAGAGCCAGTCGGCCAGGCCGTCGGTGCCGTTGGCCAGGCGGGCCATGGCCTCGTCGACCATGTCGAGCGGGTCGGGCTCGCCCCTCCAGTGCACCGAGAGCTCGATGGCCTTGTGGGCCACGCTGCCGCGGGCGATGGTCGCGTTCCAGGCGAACTCGGCGCCCCGCTCGACCACGTGGCGCAGCTCGCAGCCGTGCACGTTCGAGAGCGCCCGCTTGGAGACGAAGAGAGGGTCGTCGGTGGTGAGCTCGGGCGCGATCTCGGCCAGGCCGTCCTCGAGCTCGGCCATGAGCACGTCGCGCAGGCTCGGGGCGAAGGTGGGCCGCTCGTCGGGCGCGGCGCCGAGGAGGTCGAGGACCTCCTGCTGGGCGGGGTTGAGCGGGGTGGGCTCCATCGACGGCACCCCCGGATCGTACGGACCCCCGCCGACATCGCCGGTGGACCGCACCGCGATGGGCGCGGCGAGGGTGCACCGGGGGGCGTCGCCGGGGGACTGTCACAGGGGGTGGGGAAGATGGTCGACATGGAAGCCACCTCACTGCGGTTCTCTGCCGCCGCCCGCACGCTCGGCCTCGTGGCCCGGCGCCAGGGCCTCGC
>CAMFLJ010000339.1 GCA_945957335.1 uncultured Actinomycetes bacterium
GGAGGCGGGCGGCTTCGTCGCGGTCGGCCTCGGCCCCGATGCGCAGGGCGTGGGCCTCCAGCTCGGCCCGGGCACGGGCCGCGGCGGCCTCCGACTCGGCCACCGCCCGCAGGGCCACGGCGTCGACCTCGGCCTTGGCCCGGAGCGCGACGGCCTCCGCCTCGGCGCGCGCCCGAAGGGCGATGGCGTCGATGTCGGCGGGAGTCATGGCCACCGGGGTCTCCGAGGGTGGACGGGCAGGCGGATGCAGATCGGGGGGATGTCCGTGGAGGGCCCCGGCCCGCACCACACGTGGTGGGGAGCAGACGAGCACTCTCCGTGGTCGTCCACCACCATACCCATTCGAACGCGGAGCGTGTTGAACCACGTTCCCTGGCGGTTACCGCTCGGTCACAACTACCTTGCCGCCCCATGCAGCAGATCCTCGAGGCCATCCTCAACGACGCCCCCGGTGACGAGCTCGCCGCCCTGCCCCTGCCCGAGTCCTACCGGGCCGTGGTGGTCCGCAAGGACGAGCAGGACATGTTCGAGGGGATGGCGTCCACCGACAAGGACCCCCGCCAGTCACTGCACGTGCAGGAGATCGCCCTGCCCGAGCTGGCGCCCGACGAGGCCGTCGTGGCCGTCATGGCCAGCTCCATCAACTTCAACACGGTGTGGAGCTCGATCTTCGAGCCGCTCTCGACCTTCGGGTTCCTCACCCGGCTCGGGCGCGAGAGCTACTGGGGCAAGCGCCACGACCAGGACTTCCACGCGGTCGGCTCCGACGCCTCGGGCGTCGTGCTGCGGGTCGGTTCGGCGGTGCGGCGCTGGAAGCCGGGCGACAAGGTCGTCGTGCACTGCAACCACGTCGACGACCAGGACCCGTCGAGCCACAACGACTCGATGCTCGGCGACAACCAGCGCATCTGGGGCTTCGAGACCAACTACGGCGGCCTGGCCGAGCTCACCATCGTGAAGGCCAACCAGCTGATGCCGAAGCCGGCCCACCTCACGTGGGAGGAGTCGTCGGTCAACGCGCTGTGCAACTCCACCAGCTACCGCATGCTCGTGAGCCCCAACGCCGCCCCGATGACCCAGGGCGACGCGGTGCTGATCTGGGGCGCCACCGGCGGCCTCGGCGGCTACGCCTGCCAGTACGTCCTCAACGGCGGCGGCACCCCGGTGGGCGTCGTGTCCTCGCCCGACAAGGTGGACCTCCTCCACGACCTCGGCGTCGAGCACGTCATCGACCGACGTGAAGCCGGCTACCGGTTCTGGTCCGACGAGCACACCCAGGACGAGTCCGAGTGGCGGCGCCTCGGCAAGGACATCCGCTCGATGATCGGCCGCGACGTCGACATCGTGTTCGAGCACCCCGGCCGCCAGACCTTCGGCGCCTCCGTGTTCGTCGCCGCCCGCGGCGGCACGATCGTCACCTGCGCCGCCACCAGCGGCTTCATGATCGAGTTCGACAACCGCCACCTCTGGATGAAGCTGAAGCAGATCGTCAGCTCGCACTTCGCCAACTACGCCGAGGCGTGGGCGGCCAACCAGCTGATCTGCGAGGGCAAGGTGCAGCCGATCCTCTCGGCCGTCTACCCGATGGAGCAGACCGGTGAGGCCGCCTACCAGGTCCACAAGAACCTCCACGAGGGAAAGATCGGTGTGCTGTGCCTCGCGCCGTCGGAGGGCCTCGGGATCGAGGATCCCGAGTTCCGTGCCAAGGTGGGCGAGGACCGCATCACCCTGTTCCGCCGCCACGGCGCCTAGGAGAGAGACAGCCATGGGGATCACCACCCGCCGCCCGGGAGAAGAGGACGACGCCGTGCAGACCGACCAGTCCGGTCAGGTCCGCCCGCTGCTCACCGAGATCGACCACATCGCCATCGCCGTGCCCGACCTCGGCGAGGCCATCGACTACTACCGCGAGACCTTCGGTGCGGTGGTCGACCACCGCGAGGTCGTCGAGAGCGACGGCGTCGAGGAGGCCCTGCTGAAGGTGGCCGAGAGCTACGTGCAGCTCCTCACCCCGACCCGTGACGACTCGACCGTGGCCAAGTGGCTCGAGAAGCGCGGCGGCCCCGGCATCCACCACGTGGGCTACCGGGTGGCCGACTGCGCCGAGGCCCTCGACTCGGTGAAGGCCCAGGGCTTCCGGGTGCTCGACGAGCAGCCCCGCCCCGGCTCGCGCGGCACCACCGTGGCGTTCATCCACCCGAAGGACGCCCTCGGCACGCTCATCGAGCTCGTCCAGGAGTGACCTGATCGCACCCCGGGTCGTCGGCGTCCGCGCCGGTGGCCCGGGGTGCGGCGCGCCCGGGTGCCGGTAGGGACGGCCGGGCCCCCACGCGCGGCCCCGCAGGGCCGCGCCGTCACTCGGGGCAGTTGGCCTTCCGCCAGGTCTGCACGCTGGCCACCGCCAGCGACACGTCGACCAGGCCCGGGTAGGCGTCGCGCTGGGTGATGGCCGAGGAGTAGCTGTCGGCACCCTGGACCATGCCGGAGAGCCAGGTGGCGTAGGCCTGCATGAGCGCGAGCTTGGCGGCGACGTCGGCGGGGGCGCCCTGCTGGGCCTGGCCGAGCAGCCCGGCCTCTCGCTGGGCGTCGACCACCACCCGCTGGCGCTCGTCGACCCAGCTCGAGGTGTTCTTGGGCTGGATCTCGTTGAGCCCGTAGGTCTCGGCGAGGGCGGCGCACGGGCCGTCGAAGGTGGGCAGGGTCGAGGGCGAGGTGGGCGACGGTCCGTCCGGCTTGCCCTGGGTCGTGGTGGTGGAGGCGGCGGAGGAGCCGGTCGACGAGCCGGTCGAGGACGCACCGGTGGTGGCGGTGGAGGCGGCGTCGCCCTTCGAGGAGCTGCACCCGGCCGCCCCGAGCAGGGTGAGCAGGGCCACGGAGACGACGAGCGCCCGGCGCGGGGACCGGCGGCGGTGGAGGGAGGTGTCGGGGGCCATCCCGGCCGACTCTACGACCGCGGCCTGCCGCTACGGTGCCGGGCATGACGGAGGGGACCTTCAGCGTCACCGAGCTCGTCGAGGGCGTGCGGGCGGCGGTCGCGGCCCGCTTCGACGGGCCGTTGTGGGTCCACGGCGAGATCGCCGGGATCAAGCGGGGCCGCAACGGCCACGTGTGGTTCGACCTCGTCGACCGCGACGACAAGGGCTCGGTGGTGGCCTCGATGCCGGTCGTGCTGTGGTCGTCGGTGCGCATGGGCGTGAACGCCCAGCTCAAGCGGGCCGGCTCGATCCGCATGGACGACGGCGTGCGCATCCGCATCTTCGGGCCCCTCGACCTGTGGGCCCCGTCGGGGCGCATCCAGCTGCAGATGCAGGGCATCGACCCCACCTACACCCTCGGCCTGCTGGCCTCCGAGCGCGACCGGGTGCTGCGGGCCCTCGCCGCCGACGGGCTGCTCGAGCGCAACCGCTCGCTGCCGATGCCGGTGGTGCCCCGCCGGATCGGGCTGGTGACGGCGGCGGGCAGCGCGGCCGAGGCCGACGTGCTGCAGACGCTGGCCGACAGCGGGCTGGCCTGGGAGGTCGTGCTGGTCGACGCCCGGGTTCAGGGCGCCGGCAGCGAGCGGTCGGTGGCCGCCGCGCTGGTGGCCGCCGCCGGGGCCGGGGTCGACGTCGTGGCCCTGGTGCGCGGCGGGGGCGCCCGCACCGACCTCGCCACCTTCGACCACGAGCTCGTGGCCCGCACCATCGCCGGGCTCGACGTGCCGGTGCTCACCGGCATCGGCCACGAGATCGACACCTCGGTGGCCGACGCGGTCGCGCACGCGGCTCACAAGACCCCCACGGCCTGCGCGGGAGCGCTCGTCGAGCTCGCGGTCGTGGCCCACGGCCGGGCCGAGCTGGCCTGGCGCGACATCGCCGCGGTGGCCGCCCGGGCCGTCGACGCCGGCTCCGACCGCCTCGACCACCACGCCCGCCACGCGGCC
>CAMFLJ010000340.1 GCA_945957335.1 uncultured Actinomycetes bacterium
CGCTGACGCTCACCGTCGTGCCGTACGGGACCCGCGAGGCCAGGCAGGCAGCGGCCGGCTTGTCCCACGTGCGCAGCCCGAGCTGCCGCGACGCCTCTCGCACCATCGCCTTGGTGAAGCCCGCCTCGACGAGCGGGAACACCGCACCGGCGTCGGCCGCGGCCCGCTGCCCCGGGCGGTGGTCGCCCAGGTCGTCGACGTTCACGCCGAGCACGACGGTGGCACCGGACTCGGCGGCCATGGGGCCCACGACGTCCATCAGCGCGCTCTTGCAGTGGAAGCAGCGGTCGCCGTCGTTGAGGCGGTAGGCGGCGTCCTCCATCTCGGTGGTGGCGACCTCGACCCAGTCGAGGCCCCACTCGGCGGCGAGCGAGGCGCAGTCGTCGCGCTCGGCCCCGGCCAGCGAGGGCGACACCGCGGTGGCGGCGACGCACCGCCCGGGCCCGAGCGTGGTGTGGGCCACGTGGGCGAGGAACGCCGAGTCGGCCCCGCCGCTGAAGGCGACGACCACCCGGTCGAGCCCGACCAACCGCGACCGCAGCCGGTCGAGGGCGTCCTCGACGGAGGCGGCGGGCGCGGACGTGAGGGCCATGGCGGTGGTGGTGGGGGCGGTCCGGGTCAGTCGACGCCGAGCTGCGCGAGCACCTCGTCGACCGGCGCGACCATGCCCGTGTAGAAGGGCCCGAACTCGGCGTAGAGGGCCGACGCCTTGTCGAAGCGCATCGTGTACACGACCTCCTTGAGGTCGTCGGGAGCGGTGGCGAACAGGGTGACGCCCCACTCGTAGTCGTCGAGGCCGGTGGAGCCGGTGACGACCTGCAGCACGCGGCCGGCGAAGTTGCGGCCCGACGCGCCGTGCTCGTACATCATCTCCTTGCGGTCGTCGTAGGGCAGCGTGAACCAGTTGTGGGCGTCGCCGCGCTGCTTCGACATCGGGTAGAAGCACCAAGCCGGCTTGCCCTCGGGCGGCAGCTGCGGGTGCAGCCGGGCCTGCTTCATGTGGTCGGGCACGCCCTGGGCGTACTCGGAGAGCTCGGTGAGCGAGACGTAGCTGTCGACCACCTCGAGCCCGGCCAGCTGCACCGCGGCCTGGAGGCGGCGCAGGCGCCACAGGTCGGGGCCGAGGGCCATGAAGGCGAGGTCGGCCTTGTGGCCGAGCACGGCGACGGTGACCACCTGGTCGCCCTCGGCCTGGGCCTTCTGGACGGCGGCGGTGATGGCCTCGGGGTCGGCGAGTGGCGTCACCTTGCAGAACAGGTGCACCACGCCCAGCCCGACCGTGGGGGAAACGGCGTCAGTCACGGCGAGAAGTGTACGGCGGCCGCATCACCCGACGACCGGCGGCCGCCCTGGGGTCGTTCTCCTCTCGTCGAGCGAGGAGTCGCGCCGTACGGTCGATCCATGGGCACGACCGGGCTCGTTCCGCCTGGGTGGTACCAGGACCCGACCGGCCGCCACCTCTTCCGGTGGTGGGACGGCTCCGGCTGGACCGATCGGGTGGGCGACGGCGCCGCCGAGCTCCGCGACGCCGTCGGCATCGTGGTGCACCCCACGCCGGTGGGCAGCGCCCCGGCCTGGCAGGGTCCCGAGCCGAGCCACCGGTCGCGGACCGGCTGGATCATCGGCGGAGCGGTGGCCGGCGGGCTGGTGCTCGTCGCGCTGGTGGCGCTCGCCGGCTGGTTCGTGCTGCGAGCCACGACGGGCCCGATCATCGACGAGGACTTCGAGTCGGGCGCCGGGTCGTTCAGCACGGACTCCGACCGGCTGGTCGACCTCTCCGCCGTCGACGGCGCCTACCAGGTGACCATCCGGGACTCGAGCGCACCGCAGGAGGCCCGCAGCTTCTTCGACCCGGCCCGCCAGGGGATCTCGGTGAGCACGACCGCCCGCTTCGTCGACGTGCCCGGGCTCGCGGCGGCCGGCGTGAGCTGCTACGGCAGCGCCTACTCCGGCTACCTGTTCATCGTCGCCACCGACGGCACGTGGGTGTTCGTGACCAAGGCGTCGGCCGACGACCCCGGCACGATCCTCGACCAGGGCAGCTTCGACCTCCCCCCGGGCTCCGTCGACCTCACGCTCGAGTGCCGCGGTGGGAACGGCGGGGCCACCACACTGGTCGGGCGCGTCGGTGGCGACGGCGGCCAGGTGTTCTCGACCCGTGACCAGGACGGCTACGACCAGTTCCGGGCCGCAGGGTTCTTCGTGGGCGCCGACACCGACGGCACGGTCGTGGCCTTCGACGACATCGTCGTGAAGGCTCTCGGCTGAGGCGGCGGGCGGCGTGCTCGCCGACCCCGACGGTCAGCCGGTGACCAGGCAGGCGTAGCCCGAGGCGGTGGCCACCTGGTCGCTCACGTCACCGAGGTCGAACACGGCCGGGTCGAGCGGGTTGGTCCCGCCGAACGAGGTGGCGAGCCGGGTCTTGCCGTCGGCCCCGAGCATGCCCTTCAGCAGGTCGTCGACCCGCACCGCGCCCACCGCTGCGTCGGGCTGGTCGCTCGCGAGCTGGTCGGCCATGGCGTCGGCCAGGGTGTCGATCTGGTCCTGGGTGAGCCCCGCGTCGCGGAGGGCCTGCACCGCGGCGGCGGCCTGGCGCTGGGCGGCGGTGAACTGCACGACCAGCTCGTCGGGCGCCGACGCCATCACGGCCGGCATCTGGCGGTCGACGAGAGGCCCAAACAGGAGCGACGGCAGCCCCGACGCAGCAGGCGGCTTCGACAGCTCGGCCAATGACCAGCCCGCCATCGTCTGCACCCACGGCCCGACGACACGGCAGAACGTGGCGGGGTCACCGCCGGTGAGGCTCGTCACGACCGTCGCCTGGCGCAGCGCGCTGCTCGACGCCTCGACCGGCGCGAGGGTGGTGGCGGTGCCCGCGACCGTGGTGGTGGTCGAGCCCGAGGTGGCCGGGGTGCCCCGCAGCTCCGACAGGCGGCTCTTGACCTGCGAGTTGTAGGAGTCGACCACCTTCACGAGCGCGCCCCGCTCGGCGAAGTCGACGGCCACCACGTTGGGCCAGACCCCGCGGGTGGAGATGCACTGCTCGATGCGCCGGCGCAGCACCTCCTCGGTGTTGACCAGGCTGCCGGCCTTGCCGGGATCGGGCGGCGAGTAGCCGACCCAGTGGTTGATGAGCATGAAGGTGTTGCCGTCGGCCCCGCGGTTGGGGCCGCAGTCCATGGCGTCGACGGTCTTCCAGGCGTACGGCGTCTCCTGGAACCACTGGTAGGCGTTCTGGTACCAGTCCGGTGAGCCGGGGCCGCCGTTCTCGGCGAACACGAGCAGGTTGCGGCCCGACTTCACGAGATCGCCCATGGTGGGGATCGGCGACGACGCGTCGAGGGTCCACGCCCGGTCGGCCAGGCCGGCGGCCTCCAGCGCCGCCGACGTGTCGGCCGGAGTGGTGTGGTCCTCGACGATCATCATCACGACCTGGTCGGGGTGGGTCTCGAGCCAGGTGCGCACCGCGCTCATCTCGCCGGTGAACGACGCCGCTCCCATCTCGCAGAAGTTGTGGCAGAGGTAGATGCCCCGCTGCGCGGCCGCCGCGGTGGGCGCGTTGGCGGCGATCTGCTGGGCCCGTTGGGCGATGGCCGGGTCGTAGCTCTCACCCGGGGGCGTGGCCAGCTCGGCGGCCCGGTCGGTGATCACGACGGTGGTCTCCGAGCCGGGCAGCTTGGCGGTGGAGGGGATGCCGTAGTGGGTGTCGATCAACAGGGCCCGGATGCCGGCGTCGAGCTGGCCGGTCAGCGTGCTGGTCTGCTCCGCGAACAGCCACCCCGGGTAGAGCGCGGAGGACATGGCGTTGTGCGAGCCGGCGAACATCGCCAGGTTCACCGGCACGTCGCAGAGCGAGCGGTCACCGTTGCACTCAGGGGCGCCGGCAGCCGCCGCCTTGGAGGCCGCCCGGTTGGTG
>CAMFLJ010000341.1 GCA_945957335.1 uncultured Actinomycetes bacterium
GGGCTCAGGCCGGGCGCAGCCGGCCCACGAGGGCCGGGAGCGACGACAGGATCTCGACGTCGAGCGCACCGGCGAGCCAGGTGCGGTTGCGGCGGTGCAGGTCGTCGGCCGGATCGAAGCGGTTGAGCAGGACGAGGGGCGTCGCCACGTGCGCGCCCCGGTCGAGGGCCTCGAGGCTGAGGCGCACGTCGTTGATCGTGCCCAGCCCGGCGTCGGCCACCAGGAGCACGATCTCGGGCTGGAGCTCCTCGATGAGGGTGATGGCGTCGCCGTCGACCGCCTGGGGTGAGCGCACGCCGCCGGCGGTCTCGACCAGGCCGATGCGGGGCGGGGGCACCGGCCACACCGTCTCGAGCACGAGGTCGGCGATGGTGAACGGCGGGCGCCCGAGCGAGTCGGCGGCCATCGGTGGGGCCATCGGCACGGTGTACCAGCGGTGCCGGGGGCACACGTCGGTGGGGTCCTCGCCGGTGGCGCCGCCGAGCACGTGGGCGTCGGTGGTGCGGTCCTCGGGGCCGAACGACTGGGCGGGCTTGCGGGCGGCCACCTCGACGCCCTCGGCGCGCAGGTCGCGCAGGAGGTGGGCCGAGACCCACGTCTTGCCGACCTCGGTGCCGGTGCCGACCACGACGATCAGCTCCTGGGGGCGGGTGCCGCTCACACCGGCCCCCCGACGGGCGAGCCGAGCCGGGCCAGGGCCTCGACCAGCTGCTCGACCTGGTCGTCGGTGTGGGCCGCCGACAGGGCGACCCGCAGGCGGCTGGTGCCGGGTGGGACGGTGGGCGGCCGGATGGCGGGCACGAGCAGGCCCTGCTCGAGCAGCTCGGCCGAGGCGGCCAGCGCGGTGGCCTCGTCGCCGAGCACGACGGCCAGGACCGGGGTGGGGTGGCCGGGGCGCACCCGCTCGACGTGGCGGCGCAGGCGGGTGCGCAGCGCGTCGCCCTCGGTCGAGCGCAACACACCGACCGCGGCGAGGGCGGCGGCGGTGTCGGCCGGGCTGAGGGCGGTGGTGAAGATGTGGGTGCGGGCCCGGTTGACGAGCAGCTCGACGAGGGCCCGGGGCCCGGCCACGAAGCCGCCGAGGGCGCCGAGGGTCTTCGAGAGCGTGCCGACCTGCACGACGGGTGGCCCGTCGACGGGGGAGAGGGGCACCGGCTGCAGCACGGCGTGGGCCTCGTCGAGCAGCAGGAGGGCGTCGTGGGCGGCGCAGAGCTCGAGGAGGAGCTCGACGGGGGCGACGTCGCCGTCCATCGAGAAGACCGAGTCGGCCACGACCAGCTGGCGCTGGGCACCGCGCTCGGCGAGCCCGGCCTCGAGCGAGGCGAGGTCGAGGTGACGGTGCACGCGCACCTCGGCGCCGTTGGCCCGGGCCATGCGGCAGCCGTCGATGATCGAGGCGTGGTTGAGCTCGTCGGAGTGGATCCGCACGCCCGGCCCGCCGAGCACCGAGAGCACCCCGAGGTTGGCGGCGTAGCCGGTGGGGAAGACGGTGGCGGCCTCGGTGCCGCGCCAGCCGGCCAGGGCGGCCTCGAGGTCGTGGTGCACGGGGCGGGAGCCGACGACGTGGCGCGACGCCCCGGCGCCGGCGCCCCAGCGGTCGACGGCGTCGACCGCGGCGGCCTTCACCGCCGGGTGCTGCGAGAGGCCGAGGTAGTCGTTCGACGCGAACGAGACGACGTCGCGGCCGGTGGCGGTGAGGCGCCCACCGGGGCCGGCGGCGTCGAACGAGCGGGGCTCGCGCCAGCGGTCGGCGGCACGGATGGCGTCTGCCTCGGCCTGCACCCACTCACCCCACGGGCCGGAGGCCGGGGTGGTCACGTGCCGCAGACCTCGTCGACGGCCTCGCCGAGGACGGTCACGATGCGCTCGATCTCGTCGGGCGTGGAGGTGAGCAGCGGCATCACGATGACGACGTCGCCCAGCGGGCGCAGCAGCACGCCGCGGCGCACGGCAGCGGCGCACACCAGTCGGCCCCACCGCAGCCCGTCGGCGGGCGGGGCCAGCTCGACGCCCGTCATCAGGCCGCGGCGGCGCACGTCGCCCACCACGCCCGGACGTTCGCCGGCGAACTTCTCGAGGAGGATGGCCAGCTCACCGGCCCGCTCGCGCACGTTGGTGAGCACGTCGAGCTCGTCGAACAGCTCGAGGTGGCGGCGGGCCACGGCGGCGCACAGGGCGTTCCCGGAGAACGAGTGCCCGTGGTAGAAGGTGCGCTCGCCCAGGTCGGGCCCGAGGAACGCCTCGTAGACCCGGCGCGAGGCGATGGTGGCCGCCATGGGCAGGTAGCCGCCGGTGAGGCCCTTGCCGATGGTCATGATGTCGGGGCGGATGCGGCACTGCTCGGAGGCGAACAGCGTGCCGGTGCGGCCGAAGCCGGTGGCGACCTCGTCGGCCACCAGGAGCACGCCGTGCTCGTGGCAGGCGTCGCCGACGCGCTCGACCGACTGCGGGTCGGTGACCCACATGCCCGCCGCACCCTGCACCAGCGGCTCGATCACCACGGCCGCCAGCTCGTCGGCGTGGGCGGCGATGAGCGCGCAGGCGGTGTCGGCCCAGCCCGGGTCGTCGTAGCCGGGGGCGCGCAGCACGGCGAAGCGGAGCGGATCGAACACGTCTGTGCCGAAGCCGCCGTCGCCGAGCGAGATGCCGCCCACGGTGTCGCCGTGGTAGGCGCCGCCGAGCGCGAGGTAGCGGTTGCGGGTGGTGACGCCCTGGTTGGTCCAGTACTGGAAGGCGATCTTCAGCGCCTGCTCGACCGCGGCGGCGCCGTCGGACGCGAACAGGAAGTGGGGCTCGGGCACGGGCACGCGCGGGGCGAGCGCCTCGGCCAGCTCGACGGTGGCCCGGTTGCCGTTGCCGAGCAGGGTGGTGTGGGCGACCTTGTCGATCTGCTCGCGCAGGGCCTGGTCGAGCTCGGGCACGTTGTGGCCGAGCGTGGTGACCCACAGCGACGAGATGGCATCGAGGTAGCGGTTGCCGTCGACGTCGATCAGCTCGTGGCCGTCGGCCGACTCGACCATCACCGGCTGGTTCTCGGCGTAGGACGACATCTGGGTGAAGCCGTGCCAGACGACGGCGGCGTCGCGCGCCACCCAGCGGTCGTGCGCGCTGGTGAGCAACGGCTGGTCGGGCGGTGGCGTCACCCCGACAGCTTCGCGCTCACCGGCTCGGGGTGGTGCCGGCGGCGCCACTGCTCGATGCTGCCGGCCATGGGCGTCGACGGGGGCCCGTCGACGAACGGCCACAGCTCCTCGGCGATGCGGCGCCAGCTCCCGGTGGCGTGCAGCTCGCCGAAGATGGCGTACAGCCCCAGGTTGATGCGCTGGATGATCACGAAGCTCTGCGGCACGTTGGCCGCCTTCTGCATCGTGGCGTAGGGGCCCGAGGTGTCGAAGAAGCGCCGCACCGTCTCGGCCGCGTACTCGGGGGTGATCGTGTAGGTGCCGTCGTCGCGCACGAAGTCGTAGAAGTGCCCGAGGTAGTCGGCGACCTCGTCGTCGGTGACGGGCAGGCCGGCCGGCAGGAGGCCGATGCGCTCGACCGAGGCGCGGAAGGCGGCCGGGTCGTGCTCGATCACCATGTGGCGGATCATCTCGCCGAAGTCGTCGAGCTCGGTGTCGGTGAAGTGCTTCACCAGCCCGAAGTCGAGGAAGGTGACGCGCCCGCCCGGGTGGAACAGGTAGTTGCCGGGGTGAGGGTCGCCGTTGAACGCCTTGAGCCGGTAGAGGCTGCCGAAGGCGAAGCGGTAGAGGGTCTCGGCCGCGAGGTCCTTCTCCTCCTGCGACCAGGTGAGCAGCTCGTCCCAGCGCACGCCGTCGGAGAGCTCGGAGGTGAGCACCCGCCGGGTCGACAGGGCGGGCACGACCTCGGGCACGTGGATGGTGGGGTGCCCGTCGTAGTAG
>CAMFLJ010000342.1 GCA_945957335.1 uncultured Actinomycetes bacterium
GGCGCGCACCGTGGCGGCGTCGCCCACCAGGGCCACGTCGGCCGGCCCCTCGGCGCCCTCGCGGTCGAGCATCGCCCGGTACGACGGCAGGAACCCGTACATGGCGAAGTTCTCGGCCGCCGCGGCCCGCGCCCCGGCCTCGTCGTCGGTGACGCACACCGGCAGGGCGCACGCCACGCGCGGCGCGGGCTGACCGGCGTCGGCCGCCGCCCGCGAGATGGTCGGGACGATGTGGTCGCCGATGGTGGCGGGCCCGGTCATCCAGGTCACCGTGCCGTCGGCCATGCGGCCCGCCACCGACAGCATCTGGGTGCCCAGCGCGGCCACGAGCACCGGCACCGGCGCGGCGTCGGGGATGTCGAGGGCGAGCTTGCCGGTGAGGGTCTCGCCCTCGGCGTCGGCGGCCTCGCCCCGCACGAGGGGCATCAGGATCGACAGGTACTCGCGCAGGTGCCGAACCGGCTTGTCCCACGACATGCCGAGCATCCCCTCGATCACGATCTGGTGCGACAGGCCGATGCCGAGCGTGAGGCGCCCGCCCGAGACCTGCTGCACCGTGAGCGCCTGCGCCGCCATCATCATCGGGTGGCGGGGGAAGGTGGGCACGACGCCGGTGGCCAGGGCGATGCCGGGCACCTCGCGCGCCACCACGGCCAGGGTGGTGAGCGCGTCGACGCCGAAGATCTGCGGCATGCAGAAGGTGGTGAAGCCCCGGTCGGCGGCCTGGCGGGCCACCTCCACGGCGTCGTCGATCGTGCGCGGGTCGTGGAAGATGCCGATGTCCATGGTGGGCTCCTGGTCTGCGGTCGGTGCGGCTCAGCCGGCGAGCGGGGCCAGCGCCTCGGCATGGGCCTCGAGGGTGGCGGCTCGGTGCGGGGGCGGCAGGTAGACGATGCCGATGTCGACGCCCGCCTCGGCGAAGCCGGCGGCCTGCTCGGCCGCTTTGCCGGGGTTCTCGCCGTCGGCGAGGAGGTGGATCGAGGTGGTGATCTCGCCGGGGTCACGGCCGATCTCGGCGCAGGCCTCGTGCAGGCGGTCACGGGACTCGGTCCACATCTCGACCGTGCCGCCGGGGTGGTTCCAGTGCTGGGCGTACCGGGCGGCGATGGGCAGGGTGCGCCGGGGCCCGGAGCCGCCGATCACGATCGGCGGGTGGGGGCGCTGCACCGGCTTGGGCTCGCAGTAGGCGTCGTGCAACTGGAAGTGCTCGCCCTCGAAGGTGGTGCTGCGCTCGGTGAGCAGCGAGCGCACGACCTGCACGTACTCGTCGAAGCGGTCGAAGCGCTCGGTGAGCGTGGCGCCGAGGTCGAGCCCGTAGGCGGTCGCCTCCTCGTCGTTCCAGCCGGCACCGAGCCCGAGCTCGAGGCGGCCACCGGAGATGACGTCGACGGTGGCGGCCATGTTGGCCAGCACCGCGGGGTGGCGGTAGGGCGTGCCGGTGACGAGCACGCCGACGCGGATGCGCGTGGTGGCCTGCGCCAGCGCGGTGAGCGTGGTCCAGCCCTCGAGGCAGGGCCCGTGGGAGTCGTCGGAGAAGATCGGGTAGAAGTGGTCGAAGTTCCAGCCCGACTCGTAGAGCTCGATGTCGTCGGCCGCCCGCCAGACGTCGAGCATGTCCGACCAGGTCGTGTGTTGGGGTGAGGTCTTGAAGCCGAAGCGCACGGGGCGAGGCTAACGATCCGCCGTGGCGGCCGCTCGGGCGGGGAGCCGGTGCTCGGGCCCGGGTCCGACGTCAGTCGTCGGAGGGCCGCCGGCGGTCGCGCTTGCGATCGGCCTGGCGCCGCTTGGCGTCGAGGCGGCGCTCCACCGAGCCCCGGCTGGGGCGCGTCGGGCGCCGGGGCGGGTCGACCTTCAGGGCGTCGGCGAGGCGGCGACGGAGCCGGTCGAGGGCGAGGCGCCGGTTGCGCAGCTGCGAGCGCTCGTCGTCGGCGCTCACGATCACGGTGTCGCCGAGGCGGCCGAGCAGGCGGGCCCGCTGGGCCTCGCTGAGGGCCGACGACGAGCGCACGTCGAAGCGCACCTCGGCCCGGGTGTGGGCCCGGTTGGCGTGCTGCCCGCCGGGGCCGCCCGACGGGCCGAAGCGCCACTCGAGCTCGTGGGCGGGCACCACGACCGAGGCGGTGACCCGCAGCGAGCCGTCGTCGTCGCCCTGGTCGGGGCCTGCCGGTGCCACGGCGTCGAGCCTAGGGTCCGGCGCCCCGTACGCTGCCCCTCGCCGTCGACGACACGCAGGGGGACCACCATGGCCGACGACACGAACGCCGCGATGACCGGCGCCGAGTGGATCGCGGCGTTCGCCGCCGAGCTCGGCGTGACGCCGCTGGCCGCGGCGGAGGTCGAGGCGCTGCTCGACCTGGCGGGCGTCGCCGCGCACGCGTCCGAGCGGCTGGCCGCACCGCTCACCTGCTACCTCGTGGGCAAGGCAGGGGTGGCGCCGGCCGAGGCGCTCGCCCTGGCCCAGCGGATGGTCGACGCGGGCTGACCCTCCGGCCCGGCCCGACCGGGCCCGGCCCAGGTTGGTCCCGGCGCCGTGGTCGGCCTCAGAGGTCGAAGGAGCGGTCCCGGTCGCGCTCGCGGCTGGCGAAGCGCTCGGGCGGCACCGGGGCGCCGAAGAGCCAGCCCTGGCCGAACTGGCAGCCCATGGCGGCCATGACCTGGAGCTGGGCCTCGCGCTCGATGCCCTCGGCCACCACCATGCGGCCCATCGACCGGGCGAGGGCCACGATGCGGGCGGCGAACTCGGCGCCCTCGGGGCTCTGGTCGACGTCGGCGGTGAAGGTGCGGTCGATCTTGATCAGGTCGAACGGCATGGTGCGCACGAGGCGCAGCGACGACCAGCCGGTGCCGAAGTCGTCGAGGGCGAGGCGGATGCCGAGCGCCCGCAGCGCGTTGAGGCGCTGCACGACGAGGTGCTCGTCGGCGCCGAGCACGTGCTCGGTGAGCTCGACGGTGACCCGTCGGGGGTCGAGGCCGCTGCGCTCGAGGTCGCTCTCGACGATCTCGAGCAGGTCGTCGGCGAGCAGCTGGGTGACCGAGAGGTTCACCGACACCGAGGGCAGCGAGCCGAGGACGGTGGGCCCCCAGGTGGCGGCCTCCTCGAAGGCCACGCCGAGGGTGCGCAGCGAGATCGCGGCCATGAGGCCGGAGTCCTCGGCGATCTGGAGGAACTCCCCGGGGGCGTGGACCTCGCCGTCGGCGGAGCGCCAGCGCAGCAACGCCTCGTGGCCGATGACCTCGCGGCCCGGCAGCTCGACGATGGGCTGGAACCACACCTCGAGCCCGCCGGTGTCGAGCGCGTCGCGCAGGCCGGTCTCGACCCGGCTGCGGTGTCCCGCCCGGAGGCGGGTCTCGTGGTCGGCGACGATCACGCGGCCGCGGCCGAGGCGCTTGGCCTCGTACATGGCGTGGTCGGCGTCGGCGATCCAGGAGTCGGGGTCGGACCAGGTGATGCCGTTGGACCGGTCGATCGACACGCCGATGCTGGCGACGGCGCGCAGGCCGGTTCCGACGGGGCCGGGGGTGGAGGCGAGGGCGACGGCGAGGCGCTGCCCGACGCGACGGGCGGCGAGCTCGGTGTCCTCGCCCTCCAGCTCCTTGCAGAGCACGGCGAACTCGTCGCCGCCGAAGCGGGCGGCCACGTCGCCGGCGCGCACCGTGCGGCGCAGGGCCTCGGCCACCGAGCACAGCACGCCGTCACCGACGGAGTGGCCGTAGGCGTCGTTGACCTGCTTGAAGCGGTCGAGGTCGAACAGCAGGACCGCGGCGGGGCCGTCGGCGGTGGCGAGGTGCTCGCGCAGGGCCTCGGTGAAGCCGACGCGGTTCACCAGGCCGGTGAGCGCGTCGAAGGTGGCCCGCTTGCGCAGCTCCTCGGTGGCGCGGTGGCTCGACATGGCGAGGG
>CAMFLJ010000343.1 GCA_945957335.1 uncultured Actinomycetes bacterium
GGCCGTGAAGGGTCAACCCAGGAGCAGGCCTTCCTCGACCGGGTCGAGCTCTCGGGCCGGTTCGCCGCCGGTCCGGGCAACGACTTCCTGTCCCTGAGGTCGTCGAACCTGATCCCCTCGAAGCTCGACGTGTTCCTGACAAGGGCCGTGAGAGCAACCGTGGAGGTCGATCCCGACACCGGAGCCGTACGGACGGTCGTCGAGGTCGACCTCGCCAACTCCGCACCCAAGACCGGTCTGCCCGACTACATCCTGGGTGAGGGGATCTACGCACCGAGAGGGACGAACCGGGACCTGCTGAGCCTCTACACGCCGCTCTCCCTGACCGACGTGACGATCGACGGTGTCGCGGCCGGTGTTCAGAGCCAACAGGAGCTCGGCGCCAATGTGTACGCCGTACCCGTGGAGATCCCGAGCGGTGGCCAGGTGACGGTCCGGTACGTCCTCGAGGGACCACCTCCGGCTGGCCTGGTCGACAACGGCACCTATGTCCTGGAACTGCTTCCGCAGCCGCTGGCCAGGCCCGACCTCTGGCAGGTGGCGGTGTCACTCGGCGCCCAGCCCGGAGCCTCGTTCGACGGAAGCCTCGACAAGCGGGTCAAGTTGGAGCTCGATGTTGCCGATGGCACCTAGAACCACCCGTGGGCTCCGTCTGCATCATCGACACTCAGCGGGGTAACTGCAATACTGGACGTGTCCGTCCGGCGGCGTGACCGTCGAACCCGGTGAAAGGCATCGACATGAAGCGTGCTCTCCGACTGCTCATGGCCCTCACGGCCCTGACGCTTGTCACGCTCGGACTCGCCGGCACCGCCGGTGCCGTCACCTACTCCGGCGGCTCCGTCACCACCGGCGCCAACGCCGTGGCCGGCGGCACCGACACCGTGTCGGGCTCCGGGTTCACCCCCGGTGGCACCGTCACCGTCACCCTCGGCGCCGAGGTGCTCGGCACCGTCGTGGTCGCCTCCGACGGCACCTTCGCCCTGACCTACACGGTCCCGTCGACCTGCGGCAACTACACCATCACCGCCACCGACGGCACCCAGACGCAGACCACCACCCTCACCGTCGCCTGCGCCGCCACCACCTCCGGGGCGCTGCCGTTCACCGGCAACAACTCGAGCCTGCCGCTCGCCCAGATCGGCGCCGGGCTGCTGGCCGCCGGTGCGGTCATCGCCCTCACCGTCCGCAAGCGCCAGCACGCTGCGGTCAAGGTCGACGCCTGATCCTCGGCACCTGACGAACGAACCGGACGACCCGGGGCCTCGGCCCCGGGTCGTCTCGCGTCCGGACCCCAGTCGGGAGCAGCCGGGCCGTCCCCGGAGCGGGCACGCCGCCGTGCGATGCTCTGGCCCGTGCGCGTCGGTACGAGCGAGGGGAACCGGCCCGGAGGCCGACGACACCGCTCGGTCGCGCGCTCCCTCGCCGGGCTGACCATTGCCATCGCCCTCCTCGCCGGCGCCTGCTCGAGCAGCAAGGGCGCCGACCCCGCGCCGGCGCCGAATGACCCGCTGCGGATCACCACGGTGTCGGGCCCGGCCGCGTACGTCACGGGCGGCGACACCGTCGTCGCCATCGACTCCCCCGGCGGCCTGGCCCTCGACGACGTCGCCGTGACCCTGAACGGCACCGACGTGACCGGGCGCTTCTCCCCCGACACCAGCACCTACCGCGGCGCCGACGCCGCCCCCCGCCTGCTCGGCACGCTCACCGGTCTGCCGGAGGGCGCCTCCACCGTCTCCGCCACCCTCGGCGACCACGACGCCAGCCTCGAGCTCGTCGACCACCCCGTGTCCGGGCCCCTCTTCTCGGGCCCGCACCAGAGCCCCTACGTCTGCACCACCGAGGAGAACGGCCTCGGCGCCCCCGGCGACGAGTGCAGCGCGCCCGCCCAGGTGACCTGGCGCTACGTCGACACCACCGGAGCGAGCCACGACCTGGCCGACCCCACCGCCGTGCCGGCCGACGTGGCCACCACCGTCACGAGCCTCGGCACCCGGGTGCCCTTCGTCGTGCGCGTCGAGCGCACCGTGCTCAACCGGGCGGTCGTCGAGACCGCGATGCTCGACCCGGTGCCGGGGGCCGGCACCGCCGTCCAGGCCGGCAGCGCCACCCCACCCACGTGGGACCCGAAGGGCTGGAACGGCCGCCTGGTGATGCGCTTCGGCGGCGGCTGTGGCGTCACCTACTCCCAGGGCGAGGTGCTGCCCACGGCGGTGCAGCTCGACCTCCTCGGCCTCGGCTACGGAGTGGTGTCCAGCTCGCTCACCTCCTTCGAGACCGCCTGCAACGCGACTGTCTCGGCCGAGACCGCGATGGTCGCCAAGGAGCACTTCGTCGAGACCTACGGCGTGCCCCGCCACACCATCGGCACCGGCGGCTCGGGCGGCGCCATCCAGCAGCTCCAGATCGCCCAGAACTACCCCGGCATCCTCGACGCCATCGCCCCCACCGCCGCCTTCCCCGACGCCGTCAGCATCGCCGCAGGTGTGTCCGACTGCGGCCTGCTCGAGCGGTGGTTCGGCCGCGACGGCGGCCCCGCCGGGATCATCGTCGACGGCGAGCCCAGCGGGAAGGACCTCACCGCCGCCCAGCAGCAGGCCATCACCGGGTTCGACTCACCGCTCACGTGCCGCTTCTGGACCGAGACCTTCCTCAACACCCTCGACGCCAGCGAGGGCTGCGACTCGGCCCTCGTCACCCAGGTCTACGACCTCGCCGTGCGGCCCCAGGGCGTGCGCTGCACCTGGCAGGACGGCAACGTCAACATCCTCGGCACCGACCCGGCCACCGGGTACGCGCTGCGCCCCCTCGACAACGTCGGCGTGCAGTACGGGCTCGACGCCCTGCGCTCCGGCGCCATCACCGTCGACCAGTTCCTCGACCTCAACGACCACATCGGCGGCTTCGACCTCGACGGCACCTGGCAGCCCGACCGCGAGCGCGCCGCGCCCGAGGCGCTCCAGCGGGCCTACGGCGCAGGGATGGTCACCGCCGGCACCGCCACCCAGGACGCCGGGGCCCTCACCCCCGAGGCCGCCGGTGGGCTCACCGACGTCCCGATGATCCTGGTCAACATCTACACCGACCCCTACGGCGACATCCACGACCGCCAGCGCGCCTTCGCCATCCGCGACCGCCTGCGCCGCCCCGACGGCACCGACGACCCGCTGCTCTCGATCTGGACCGTGCCCGTCGCCGGCGACGTCACCACGATCCTGCGCCAGTTCGAGGGCGGCGCCGAGGACGTCGGCCAGCCGGTGGTGCAGACCCTCGACCAGTGGCTCACCGCCGCCGAGGACGACACGACCACCACGGGCACCTGGTCCGAGCGCCTCGCCGCGGCCCGACCCGACCAGGCCGGCGACCGCTGCCTGCTCCCCAGCGGCGAGACCGTCACCGGTGACGGCATCTACGCCGACGGCACGCCTTGCGCGACGGCCTACCCGGTGCACTCCGACCCTCGCCGGGTGGCGGGTGCCCCGCTCGTCAACGACGTGCTCGCCTGCCGCCTCGTCGACGTCGACCCCACGTCGTACGGCGTCTCGTTCAGCGACGACCAGGCCAAGCGCCTCCGCCAGGTCTTCCCCGAGGGCGTGTGCGACTGGGGCCGCACGGGACGCGGCCAACAGGCGCCCGACGGCACCTGGCGCAGCTACGACGGAAGCTGACCTCGCCCGCCTCGGGCCGTCCCGGGACCCGAGGGGGTCTCGCCGTTCACCGGGACACCTCGATCACGTCGTGGTGAGGGGCCAACGACCGGATCCACTCCGCCGGATCCCCGTCGACGCGCCGGTTCCCGCGCATGACGACGCCGATGACCTCGCAGCGGCGCTTGACCGTCGTCGAGAACCAGGCCCGGCCCATGACGGGGCCCGGCTCGGCCAGCGAGCGC
>CAMFLJ010000344.1 GCA_945957335.1 uncultured Actinomycetes bacterium
ACCGAGGAGGGCGTGAACGGCCTCAGCCTCAGCGAGGTGGCCCGCCGACTCGGGGTGCAGCCGCCGTCGCTCTACAAGTACTTCCCTTCGCTGCACGCCGTGTTCGACGCCATCTTCGAGCGGGGCCAGCGCGAGAACCTCGAGGTCATGAAGGCGGCCATGGCCGACGCCGAGCCCGGGCTCGACGCGCTCACCAAGGGCCTGGAGGCGAGCGGTCGCTGGGCGCTGGAGAACAAGGCGGTGGCCCAGCTGCTGTTCTGGCGGCCGGTGCCGTCGTTCGAGCCCTCGGCCGAGGCGCTGGCCCCGAGCCACGAGATGGTGGCGATCCAGCAGCAGGCGATGAACGACGCGGTCGACGCTGGTCAGCTGGGCGACGGTGCCCGCGAGATCGACTCGGTGTACCTCGTGTCGATGCTCGTGGTCGGTGCCATCAGCCAGAGCATGGCCAACGACCCCGACCTGCCCTGGGGCGAGGGGCGCTTCTCGCCGCAGTTCCCCAGGCTGCTCGAGCTGCTGGTGGCCGCCTACCCGCCCGAGGCGAAGAAGGCGGCCGCCAAGCGGGGCACGGCAGCCAAGCGGAGCTGACCGTCGTCGCGTATGGGGTGCAGGTCGCAGATGTGAGCGACTTCGCTCGTCGACCTTCCCGGCCGTGAGGGCGAGAGTGACCGTTTCGGTCGTGCTCGCCCTCGCCGGCCGGTCGTCGCAGCCGCTCAGTCGCCGCCGGCGACCTCGAGGACGAGCTTGCCGACGGTGCCGCGCGACTCGAGGGCGGCCTGCGCGTGGGCGGCCTCGGCCAGGGGCCGGACGCTGTCGATCTCGGGGAGGAGCCATCCGTCGCGCCGACCCGACCAGAGCTCGCCGGCCTTGCGGAGCACCTCCTCACGCGTGCGCATGAAGTTGGTGAGCGATCCGCCGGTGAGGGTGAGCGACCGGGGGAAGACCTCCATGGGTGAGAACGGCTCGGGGATGCCGCCGGCGATGCCGAACAGGCAGACGGTCCCGCAGTCGGCGAGGGCCTTGAGGTCGCCGCGGAAGGTGCTGCCGCCGACGCCGTCGACGATGTAGTCGACGCCCACGCCGTCGGTGAGTCGGCGGGCCTCGACGGCGAAGTCGACCTCGTCGTAGCGGATCACGTGCTGGGCGCCGGCGGCGCGGGCGCTGTCGGCCTTGGCGTCGCTCGACACGGTGGCCAGCACGGTGGCGCCGAGGTGGGCGGCCCACTGCACGACGAGCCGTCCGGTGCCCCCGGCGGCGGCGTGCACGAGCACGGTGGTGCCGTCGGTGATGGGGGCGCGCTCGGTGACGAGGTAGTGGGCGGTCAGGCCCTGCAGGGCGATGGCCGCGGCGTCGAGGAGGGAGATGTCGTCGGGCAGCGGCAGGACCTGGCCGACGGGGAGGGCGATGCGCTCGGCGTAGGAGCCGAGGGTGGTGGCTGCGGTGGTCGGGCACCAGGCGATGCGGTCGCCGACCGCGATGTCGTCGACGCCGTCGCCGAGCTCGACGACGCGCCCCGAGCCCTCGACGCCGGGCGTCAGCGGGAAGGGCATGCCGGTGAGCCCCATCCGCATGGCGATGTCGGCGTAGTTCACGCCGGCGTAGGCCACCTCGACGAGCACCTCACCGGGGCCGGGCGTGGGGTCGGGCGCGTCGGTGAGGGTGAGCACCGACGGGTCGCCGGGGTTGGGGTAGACGATCGCCTTCATCCCCGCATCCTGCCCGTCCGCGCCACGATGGGTGCGACCGAGGGGGGATCCATGCAGCCGACGAACGACTTCGACGAGGTCCTGAGCACCACCCGGGCCATCCGGAAGCGGCTCGACCTCGAGCGGCCGGTGGACCGTGACGTGGTGCTCGAGTGCCTGCGCCTCGCCGTGCAGGCGCCGACGGGCAGCAACGCCCAGACGTGGCGGTGGGTGATCGTCACCGATCCCGAGAAGCGGCGAGAGCTCGCCCGCATCTACAACGAGGGTGGCGCCGGCTACCTCGCCCAGGCGGCCGAGAGCGCTCAGGATCCGCAGACGAGGCGGGTCTACGAGAGCGCCCTGCACCTCACCGAGATCCTGGCCGAGGTGCCGATGCTGGTGATCCCGTGCATCGAGCGGCGCTTCGACGGCCAGCCCAACGTGGCGGTGGCGTCGGCCTACGGCTCGATCCTGCCGGCGGCGTGGAGCTTCATGCTCGCCCTGCGCTCGCGGGGCCTGGGCTCGGTGTGGACGACGCTGCACCTGTGGAAGGAGGCCGAGGCGGCAGAGCTGCTCGGCATCCCCGACGACGTCACCCAGGTGGCGATGTTCCCGGTGGCCCACATCCTCGGCGACACGTTGAAGCCGGCCACCCGCCCGCCGGTCGAGGACATCACCTACTGGGACCAGTGGGGTGACACCGAGGGGACGTCGTCGTCGTGAGCGAGCCGGCCTCGGCTTCCCCGGCGTCGGGCTCGCCGACGTCGGTGGCGTTCCACTTCGACGTGATGTGCCCGTACGCCTACCAGACGTCGCTGTGGATGCGGGAGGTGCGAGACCACACCGGGGTGGAGGTCGACTGGCGGTTCTTCAGCCTCGAGGAGGTCAACCGCGTCGAGGGCAAGAAGCACCCGTGGGAACGGGAGTGGTCCTACGGCTGGTCGATGATGCGCGTCGGCGCCTACCTGCGCCGCATCGACCCCGAGCTCAACGACCGCTGGTACGCCCGGGCCGGGCGGGCGCTGCACGTCGACGGACTCAAGCCGCACCGTCCCGAGGTGGCCGAGGCGCTGCTCGCCGAGATGGATCTCGACCCCGGCTGGGTGCGAGCCGCCATCGACGACCCCACCACCGGCGACGAGGTGAAGGCCGACCACGACGCAGTGCTCGCCCTCGGGGGCTGGGGCGTGCCGACCCTGGTGTTCGGCGGTGACCAGGCGCTGTTCGGCCCAGTGCTCATCGACCCGCCCACCGGCGACGCGGCCGTGCGGCTGTGGCACGCCGTGACCGCGTGGCTCGAGTTCCCCCACCTCTACGAGCTCCAGCGTCCGAAGCGCCCCGCGGACATCGACGCCATCGCCACGGCGTTCACCCCCTACTTCGAGGCCCGGGACTGGATCACCATCCAGAACGACACGCCCTGAGTGGGGCAGGCCGCTGTGACCCGAGCAGCGGCTGGGGCGTCGGTGGTAGACGGGGGCATGGCTGATCCCGTGCGGTACGAGGTCGAGGAGCGGATCGCCACGATCACCCTCGACCGGCCCGAGGCCCGTAACGCCCTGTCGGCGCAGGTGCGCCGGCTACTGCCCGAGCTGGTGGCGCGGGCGGGTGACGATCCCGAGGTCGACGTGGTGATCCTCACCGGAGCGGACCCGGCCTTCTGCGCCGGGCTCGACCTGAAGGAGCTCGGCGCCGGGACGATGTCACCCGAGGGCGACTCGGGAGGCGGGGCGGCGGCCGAGTACGCGGCGTCGAAGCCGCCGCGGCCGATCCCGTCGATCGCCAAGCCGGTGATCGGGGCGATCAACGGCGTGGCCGTGACCGGCGGGCTCGAGCTGGCGTTGGCGTGCGACTTCCTGGTGGCGTCGGAGCGGGCCCGCTTCGCCGACACCCACGCCCGGGTCGGCATCCAGCCCGGCTGGGGCCTGACGGTGGAGCTGCCGGCGGCGGTGGGTGTGCGCCGGGCCAAGGAGACGTCGGCCACCGGCAACTTCGTCGACGCCGAGACGGCGCTGGCGTGGGGCCTGGTGAACCACGTCGTCGCTCACGACGAGCTGCTGCCGTTCTGCCGACGGCTGGCCGCCGACATCGTGAGCAACGACCAGGCCGGCGTGCAGCGCCTGCTGCAGACCTACGACGAGGGCGCGCTCGGCACGAGAGCCGAGGCGATCACGCTGGAGTCGACGGTAAGCAGCTCGTGGC
>CAMFLJ010000345.1 GCA_945957335.1 uncultured Actinomycetes bacterium
CGCGCTGGATGTTGTCGAGGGCGAGGAGCGAGTGGCCCAGGCCGACCCCGATGTCGCGGCCCCCCTCGACCTGGCCGGCCCGGTGCGGGTGATGCTCGTCGAGCACGACCGGGCCGGTGAGCTCCTCGCCCGGCTCCGCTCGCTCACCGACGGCTACACCCCGCCGGCCGACGGCTGCGCCAGCTACCGGGCGCTCTACGACGGCCTGTCCGAGCTCGAGGCCGACACGCACCTCCACGTCCACAAGGAGAACAACGTGCTCTTCCCTGCCGTGCTGGAACGCTCACGCCGGGGTGCCGGCGACCGGGCCGCCGAGGCTCTCGCCGGAGACGACGGGGAGGGGAGCGGGCGATGAGGATCAAGGTCCACCCCGCCCTCTGCAACGGCTGGGGCGAGTGCCACCGCTGGGGCCGCGAGGTCTACCCGCTCGACGAGGACGGCCACTGCGAGATGCGGCTGCTCGAGGTGCCCCCGGAGTACGAGGACCACGCCCGCCTGGGTGCGATGGCGTGCCCGGAGCAGGCCATCAGCATCATCGACGACGACCCCGAGGCCGCCCGTCGGTTCCGCATCGTGCCCGCCGGTGAGGTCGCGGTGCGCCTCGTCGCGTCCGACGGCACGGGCCCTGCAGCGCAGGTGCTCGACCCGGCCTGAGCCGGGTCGAGCACGCCGCGACGACGTCCGGGCGGCCTAGACGGCCGGCTCGCCCGGGCCGATGGTGGTGACGGCGTTGCGCAGCGAGAACCCGGACCACAGCAGCACCAGGCCGGTGATCACGAGCAGCACGCCGAGGATGATGCTGACCACGTTCAGGGTGGCGTTGGGCCACGCCATGATCAGCACGCCGAGCACGAACGTGACGATGGCCTGCACGAGGAACGCCCCGCGCCCCATGTCCTTCGGCACCTGGAACGACACGATGAACGCCAGGATGCCGGTGATCACCAGGTCGAGCCCGACCAGCCAGACCACGACGTGCACCGTGGCGCTGGGCCAGAACAGCAGGGCCAGGCCGATGCCGAGGTTGACGACGCCCCGGAGCAGCAGCAGGCCCCAGTAGCTGCCCTGGCGGTGGGTCGTGATGGCCTCGATGGCCTGGCCGAAGCCGATCACCACCAGGAAGATGCCGATGAAGCGGGCCACGACCGTCCACGTGCGGTCGGGCCAGAACAGCAGGACGATGCCGGCGATCAGCAGGATCGCGCCGAGCGTGTAGGCCACGATCCGCGAGCCCCTGAGCACGTCCATGGTGGATACGTCGTCTGCGGGCATGGGAGCCCCCTCTCTGTGGTGGTGCCGCCACCCCGGACCCTCCCGCCCGGTCGGCGCTGCGCGTGAGCGTAGGGCGCGAGGCCTGCGGGACCGGGGATGTCGGGGCCCGCGAGCGGCCCCCGGGAGGGCCGGGAGCGAGGCCCGCGGACCGGGGCTACGATCGGCGCCGGAGCATCACACGGGTGTAATTCCCGGGTGGTGGAGGGCCTTGACGTCCCCGTCGCCGGCGGGGGCGGCGTGAGCGTCGACGAGGAGCCGTCCGGGTGCCGGATTCGTTCACCCACCTGCATCTGCACACCGAGTTCTCGATGCTCGACGGCGCGGCGCGCGTCGGCGACGTCGTGGCTGCGGCGGCCGCCGACGGCCAGCCCGCGGTGGGCATCACCGACCACGGGAACATGTACGGCATCCTCGACTTCTACAAGGCGGCCAAGGACCAGGGCGTCAAGCCCATCATCGGCACCGAGCTCTACCAGGCGTACGACCACCGCACCGAGCGCCCGGCCCGCCGGGGCCGCATGGACGACTCGGGCGGCGAGGCCGAGGGCGGGCGCAAGGCCTACTACCACCTCACCGCGCTGGCCGAGAACAACGTCGGCTACAAGAACCTGATCCAGCTCTCGAGCCGCGCCTACCTCGAGGGCTACTACATGAAGCCCAAGGTCGACTGGGAGCTGCTCGAGGCCCACCACGAGGGCATCATCGCCAGCACCGGCTGCCTGGGCGGGCAGGTGCTGCAGGCGCTCATGCAGGGCGACGAGCGCGGCGCCCTCGAGAAGGCGGCCCGGCTCCAGGACATCTTCGGCAAGGACAACCTCTTCGTCGAGATCCAGGACCACGGCATCCCCGAGCAGCGCACCACCAACCCGCAGCTGTTCGAGATCGCCCGCAAGATCGGCGCGCCGCTCCTCGCCACCAACGACAGCCACTACACCCACCAGCACGACGCCGTCTCCCACGACGCCCTGCTGTGCGTGCAGACGGGCTCGCTCATGAGCGACCCCGACCGCTTCAAGTTCCACGGCGACCAGCACTACCTGAAGACCGCGGCCGAGATGCGCTCGCTGTTCTCCGAGGTGCCCGAGGCCTGCGACAACACGCTCTGGATCGCCGAGCGCTGCGACGTCGCCATCGAGTTCGGCAAGCCGCAGCTGCCCAACTTCCCCCTGCCCGAGGGGTTCACCGACGACGGCGAGTACCTCAAGCACCTCACCTTCGAGGGTGCCCGCCAGCGCTGGGGCGACCAGCTGCCCGACCACATCGTCGAGCGCCTGGCCTACGAGCTCAAGGTCATCGCCGACATGGGGTTCAGCTCGTACTTCCTCATCGTGTGGGACCTCATCAAACACGCCCGCGACGCCAACATCCGCGTCGGCCCGGGTCGAGGCTCGGCGGCGGGCTGCGCGGTGGCCTACACGCTGCGCATCACCGACCTCGACCCGATCGAGTACGACCTGCTCTTCGAGCGCTTCCTCAACCCGAGCCGCATCTCGATGCCCGACATCGACATGGACTTCGACTCCCGTTACCGGGACGAGATGATCCGCTACGCGGCCGAGCGCTACGGCCGCGACCACGTCGCCCAGATCGTCACGTTCTCCACCATCAAGGCCCGGGCCGCCGTGCGCGACGCCGCCCGGGTGCTCGGCTACCCCTACGCCGTCGGCGACAAGGTGGCCAAGGCCATGCCGCCGCTGGTGATGGGCCGCGACACCCCGCTCTACGCGTGCTTCGAGGAGCAGCCCAAGTTCGCCGACGGCTACAAGATGGCCTCCGACCTGCGCGAGATGTACGCCACCGACCCCGACGCCCGCCAGGTCATCGACGTGGCCCGGGGGCTCGAGGGCCTGCGCCGCCAGGACGGCATCCACGCCGCCGCGGTGGTGATCACCAAGGAGCCGCTCACCGAGTACCTCCCGATCCAGCGCAAGCCCGAGGCCGGCTCCGACCCCGAGGACGCGCCGGTCGTCACCCAGTACGAGATGCACGGCGTCGAAGAGCTCGGCCTGCTCAAGATGGACTTCCTGGGCCTGCGCAACCTCGACGTCATCACCGACACCGTCGAGATGATCCGGCACAGCCACGGCGTCGAGCTCGACGTCGACAACCTGCCCCTCGACGACACCCTCACCTACGAGCTGCTCCAGCGGGGCGACTCCATCGGCGTGTTCCAGCTGGAGGGCGGGCCCATGCGGGCGCTCATGCGCTCGCTCGCCCCCACCGAGTTCGAGGACGTCGCCGCCCTCGTGGCCCTCTACCGGCCCGGGCCGATGGCGGCCAACATGCACAACGACTACGCGGACCGCAAGAACGGCCGCAAGCCCATCGAGTACCTCCACGACGACGCCAAGGAGGTGCTCGGCGACACCTACGGGCTGATGGTGTACCAGGAGTCGATGATGCGGATCGCGCAGCGGTTCGCGGGCTACGACCTGGCCGAGGCCGACAACCTCCGCAAGGCCTGCGGCAAGAAGAACCGCGAGCTCATCGCCAAGGAGCGCGTGAAGTTCGCCGAGGGCTGCGAGAACACGGGCTACGGCGCCGACCTCGGCAACAAGTGGTTCGACATCATCGAACCGTTCGCCGACTACGCGTTCAACAAGAGCCACGC
>CAMFLJ010000346.1 GCA_945957335.1 uncultured Actinomycetes bacterium
GCGAGGTCGCGCACGCCGTCGCGGTCGAGCCCGTCGACCCGGGCCACCACGATGCCGTCGACGGCCGCGGCGGCGAGGTCGCCCGAGGCCCCGGCCGCGGCCTGGCGCTCGAGCTCGCGCAGGCGGGCCCGGAGCTCCTTGGCCTCGGCGACGCGGCGCTCGACGGCCTCGACGAGCTCGTTGGTGGCGACGCCCAGCACGTCGGCGGCCGCCTTGATCTGGGCCTCGTCCTCGCGCAGGAGGTGGAGCGGGCCGGTGCCCGACACCGCCTCGATGCGGCGGATGTTCGAGCCGATCGAGGCCTCGCTGACGATCTTGACCGGGCCGATGTCGCCCAGCGCCTTCACGTGGGTGCCACCGCAGAGCTCGGTGGAGTGCGGGCCGGCCTCGAGCACCTTCACGACGTCGCCGTACTTGTCGCCGAAGAAGGCGATGGCGCCGATCTGCTCGGCGTGGTCCTTGGTGGTCTCGTAGTGGCGGGCCGGCGGGTTGGCCAGCACGTCGGCGGCGACGAGGTCCTCGATGCGGCGGACCTCGTCGTCGGTGAGCGCCTCGTAGTGGCTGAAGTCGAAGCGCAGCCGGTCGGGGCCCACGTGGGAGCCCTGCTGCTTGACGTGCTCGCCGAGCACCTCGCGCAGGGCCCAGTGCAGGAGGTGGGTGGCGGTGTGGTTGCGGCGGATGGCGTCGCGGCGCTCGCCGTCGATCGCGGCGCGCACGCTCTGGCCGACCTCGAGCTCGCCCTCGACCGCGCCCAGCTTGTGGCGCACCACGCCGGGAGCGCCGTAGACGGTGTCGACGATCTCGACCCGGCCGGTGTCGGAGGTGATCCAGCCGGTGTCGCCGACCTGGCCGCCGGACTCGGCGTAGAAGGGGGTGCGGTCGAGCACGACGGAGTCGTCGGTGAGCCCGACGATGACGGCGTCGGTCTCGTACTCGGCGTCGCCGACGAAGACGGTGGCGCCGAACTGCTCGGCCAGCTCGACGTAGAGCTCGCCGGCCTCGCCGCCGCCGCTCTTGCGGGCCTCCTTGGCCCGGCGGCGCTGCTCGGCCATCTCGGTGTCGAAGCCGTCCTGGTCGACGTCGTGGCCGCGCTCGAGGCCGATCTCACGGGTGAGCTCGAGCGGGAACCCGTGGGTGTCGTGGAGCAGGAACGCCACCGAACCACCGATGGGCTGGCCCTCGTCGAGCTCGTCGAGGGCGGCGTCGAGCAGGTTGGTGCCCGAGCGCAGCGTGGCCCGGAAGCGCTCTTCCTCGCGAGCGACGACGTTGCGGACGAAGTCGTGGTGCTTGACGAGGTCGGGGTAGCTCTCGCCCATGATCTCGACGGTGGTGTCGACCAGGGTGGGGGTGACGAGGTCGGCGACGTCGAGCAGGTAGGCCTCGCGGACGGCCCGGCGGATGATGCGGCGCAGCACGTAGCCGCGGCCCTCGTTGGAGGGGAAGACGCCGTCGCTGACCAGGAAGCTCATGGTGCGGGCGTGCTCGGCGAGGATGCGCAGCGAGATGTCGGAGCGCTCCCCCGCCCCGATGCGGGTGTCGGTGATGCGCTCGGCGGTCTCGACGAGGGGCTTCAGCACGTCGGTGTCGAAGACCGAGTCGACGCCCTGGAGCACGCCGAGGATGCGCTCGAGGCCGCCCCCGGTGTCGATGTTCTTGCGGGGCAGCTCGGTGTCGGTGCCGTCGACGTCGCGGGCGAACTGCATGAACACGAGGTTCCAGATCTCGAGGAAGCGCTCGTCGCCGCCCACCGCCGGGCCGCCGTCGGGCCCGTAGGCCGCGCCCTTGTCGACGTAGATCTCCGAGCAGGGGCCACAAGGACCGGGCGGGCCGCCCGGAGGGCCCCACCAGTTGTCGGCGTCGAGGCGCTGGATGCGGGCCGGGTCGACACCGACCGCGTCGCGCCAGATCTCGGCGGCCTCGTCGTCGGTGACGTGGCAGGTGACCCAGAGGACGTCGGGGTCGATGCCGAACAGGTTGGTGACCATGTCCCAGGCCATCGGGATGGCCTCGTGCTTGAAGTAGTCGCCGAACGAGAAGTTGCCGAGCATCTCGAAGAACGAGAGGTGCCGGGTGTCGCGGCCGACCTCCTCGAGGTCGCTGTCCTTGCCGCCGGCGCGGACGCACTTCTGCACGGTGGTGGCCCGGTCGAACGGCGGCTGCTGCTCGCCCAGGAAGTAGGGCTTGAACGGCACCATGCCCGCCACCGTGAACAGCAGGTCGGGGTCGTGCGGGATGAGGCTCGCCGAGGGGACGACCGTGTGGCCCCGGTCCTCGAAGAACGAGAGGAAGGCGCGACGCAGCTCGGTGGCGGTCATGGAGGTCATGGTGGGCGCCAGCCTAACGACTGCCACCGACAGCACCTGCGGGAGAACCCTCCCGGACCCGATCCGGGTCGAAGAGGTCGACCGGCGGCTCCCCGTGCCGCCGCTGCGGGCGCGCTGCTCGGGTGGTGCGGGCGGCGGGGCGACGCATGCCTACGATGGCCGACCGTGACCCCGGACACCACCACCGCCGCCGTCGCGCCACCTCCGCAGGGTCGGCGCCGCCGCAGCGACCGGGCCATGGCCAACGACCTGCGCATCCTCGAGGCCGCACTCGGTGTCCTTCGCAGTGACGGCTACGACGGCCTCGGCATGAGCCACGTGGCCCGGGCGGCCGGGCTGAACAGCACCGGCGCCCTGTACGGCCGCTTCGAGAACGTGGCCGAGCTGGCCGTGTGGGTCTGGACAGAGCGGGCATCGTGCGCCCTGCGCGAAGCCTCCGAGCGGGCCATCGCCCTGCTCGAGCGGACCGAGATCGACGACGCCGCGCTGGCGGAGGGCCAGGCCGTGGCCGAGCTGCTCACCGCGCCGCCCGACGACCTGCGGGCCGCCTTCGAGCTGCTCGCCGTCGCCCCCCGGGTGGAGGAGCTCGACGAGGTCGTGCGCCCCGACGTCGAGGCCCTCGTCGCCGGGGCCGGCGGCCTCCCTGGCGCCCCCGACCGGCGCCGGTCGCAGGTCCTCGGCCAGCTGGCCCTCGCCTGGGGCATCGGCCTGGTGTCGCTGCCGGCCTCGGGGCCCGAGCTCGGGTGGTGGATGGCCCTGGTCGGCTCTGTCGGCCTGGCCCACGACCGCACCCGGCTGCGCAAGGCCGGTCCGCCCATCCCCGTCATGACGCCCAGCTCCTCCACCGGCGAGCCCGTGCGCGACGTCGTGCTCGACGCCGCCGCGTCGGTGGTGGCCCGCACCGGCTTCGAGCGGGCCACCGTCTCGCGCATCGCCCGCCGGGCGGGCTACTCGACCGGCGTGATCTACGAGTACTACGACCGCAAGGACGACATGATCGCCGAGCTGGTCGAGGTGCTCCTCGACCAGCTCTACACCTCGATCGCCGAGCGCGACGGCGAGCTCATCGCCGAGGGCCGCCTGGCCGAGCTGTCGGGCTCCCTCCTCGCCGCCTACGTCCAGCCCGAGGCCCGCAGCCTCCAGCGCCTCAAGGTCGAGCTCTACGTGGCGGCCGCCCACCAGCCCGCCATCGCCGAGGCCCTCGGCCACGTGCTCGTCCACCACGGGAGCACCGTGCAGAGCCGCCTCGAGGCCACCGGCCTCTCCCCCGAGGAGGCGTCGCTGGCGCCGGCCGCGGGACGGGCGATCGACCACGGCATCGCCCTGGTCGAGGCCACGGCCGGGCCGCTCGTCGACGTCGACTGGCGCTACTACATCCAGCCGCTGGTCAGCCGGAACACCTAGGCCGACGGCGCTAGAGGCCGGCGCGGTCGAGCTGTCGGCGCAGGAGGTCCTCGGCCTCGCGGCGCGTCGAACGGGTCTCGGCCGCGGTGCGGCGCCAGTCGTCGACGGCGTCGGCCGCCCGCTCGGCCAGCACCCGCAC
>CAMFLJ010000347.1 GCA_945957335.1 uncultured Actinomycetes bacterium
AGGGTGACCAGGTTGGCCAGGCCCATGCCGAGCCAGTCGGCGAACGACGCGACCACCGCCCGGGCGCCGGGGTCGCCGTCACGGGCGAGGGCGACGACGTCCTCGCCACGCACGGCGTCGGCCGAGCCGGCCCGGGCGACCAGCGCGGGAGCGTCGCCGGCGGCCGCGGCCACCTGGCCGAGCAGCCCCAGCCCCGAGCCCGAGGCGTACCGCTCCCAGCAGCCCCGGCGCCCGCACGGGCACGGCGGCCCGTTCGGGTCGATCACCACGTGGCCGGGCTCGCCCGCGGCACCGTGGGCGCCGTGGCGCAGCGCGCCGTCGATCACCAGCCCGCCACCGATGCCCGTGCCGAGGGTGACGACCAGGACCTCCGACGTGCCCCGGCCCACGCCGCAGGCGACCTCCGCCCACGCCGCGCAGTTGGCGTCGTTGTCGATCGTGACCGGAAGGTCGATGGCGTCGGTGAGCCTCGATCGCACGGGAAGGCCCACCAGGTCGGGGATGTGCGGGGCCCCGAAGAGCACGCCGTCGGGCCCGACCAGGCCGGGCAGCCCGACGCCGACGCCCACGACCGGGCCGTGATCCGTCGCGCCGACCTCGTCACGCAGGCGCGCCACGACCTCGGTGATGGCGTCGATGGCGCCGGTGCCCGGCGGGGTCGGCACGCGGTGGGCGCGCAGCAACTTCGTCGGGTTGTCAGTGTCGATGGCCGCGGCGAGGACCTTCGTGCCCCCGACGTCGACCCCGATGGCGAGCGCCACCGGGTCAGTAGCGCAGCAGGGCGCCGATGCGCCCGAGCACGTCGAGGTCGGCGTTGCCCACGCACACCTCGACGTGGCAGCCCTGGGTGAGGGCGACGTCGACCGCGTCATGGATCACGTCGTCGAGGTGGGCCATCTCCTGGCCGTCGTTGGGGCACTGGGGGCCCTTTGCGGCGAGGGCGCCGCACGCGCAGCGCCAGCCCGACTCGGCGTAGCCGTCGGACACCACGAGGGTGCCGGCCCGCCGCTCGTTGAGGGCCCCGAGGGTGGCGGCGAGGCCGGCGACGGCCTTCGAGCCGGCGCCCACGCCGTCGCGCAGCTTGGCCACCACCGCGGCCTCCTTGGCCCGCTCGACCTCCTGCTCGACGACCATGGCGGCCGCCTTGACCTCGGCCTCGGAGGCGCCCGCCCCCACGCCGATGCGGGGCGACAGCCGCTCGCGGAGGTAGGGGTGCAGCAGCGGCTCGATGGCGGCGGCGACCTCGTCGGTGGCGCCGATGCTGAGGCGACCGAACCCGTTGTCCTGGTGGAGCCGGAACGCGACCTCGGCGGCGTGGCGGAGGTGCTGGGTGGCGAGCTCGTCGGTGTGGTCCTGGAGCTTGTCGTGGCCGCCGCGGCCGGCGTCGTCGGTCTGGTCGTAGTCGCGCGGGAGCGCCTCGAAGAGCTCGGTGCGGTCGACCAGCTCACCGAACTGGAAGACGAACATCCGGGCCCGCTGGCGGTCGACCAGCAGGACGCCGAGCGGCTCGAGCTCCTGCACGATCGACTCGAGGGTGCCCACCGCCGGCGACTGGTTCACGACGATGCGGTTGGCGACCGGCACGGGCAGCTCGACGACCTCCCAGAGGCCCTTCGGCGCGCACGAGAAGACGGCCAGGCCCCGCACGCCGGAGCGGTCGAGGCCGGAGGCGACGTGCTCGGTGATCTTCGCCAGGTCGCCCGCCACCGCCGCACCGGAGGGTCCGCCGGAGGCCTCGCGCACCAGGGCGGCGAGTCGCCGCTCGATGTCCTGGGGCCGGACCTGGCGGCGTCCGTCGACGTCGAGGTAGCAGCTGACGACGGGGGCGTCCTCGCTCCGGAACCCTGCCAGGTCCTTGATGGCGGCTTCGGTGATCACGGGCACGGGCGGCCTCCTGGGTCGACGGTACGGGTCGATCGTAGGCGCTCCGCGGCGGGGCGTTCCCCCCGTCCGGGATCAGGCGTAGACGGGGACGACGCTCACCAGCGAGGCCCGCTCGGGGCCCTGCTCGACGGCCCAGGCGGCGACCACCGAGTCGTCGGTGAGGAGCAGGACCTGGGCGCTCTCGGCCATGCGGGCGACGGCGTCGAGCAGGGTGCGCACGACGTCCTCGGGCAGGCCGCGGAAGGTGTCGACCAGCACGATCGGCACCGAACCGGCGTAGGAGACCTGGCGCAGCGAGGAGAGGCGGGCCATGAGGGCCAGCTCGATCGCCTCGGGGTCGATCTCGGACCAGAGGTCGCCGCCGTCGCTGTCTTCGGGCTGGGAGCTGCGCTGCTCGTCGAGCACGGTGACAGCCACGGCCCGGGCGCGGCGTGCGGCCGCCCGCTCGGCGATCGTGGTGGCCTCGACCAGCGACTGGCGGGCCTCGAGGGCCTCGGCCATCTCGGCCTCGGCGGCCCGGGCGGCGACCAGCTCGGCCTCCAGCTCGGCGATGCGGTCGGAGGAGGGGCGGTCGACGGCGGCCTCGAGCTCCTCCCAGGCCCGGGCCTCGGCCCGCGAGCGGGCGTCGTTCAGGCGGGCCTCGAGGCGCTTGCGCTCGGTGGTGAGCTCCTCGAGCCGGGCCGGCACGTGGGCGAACTCGTCGAGCAGGGCGTGGGCGGTGACCAGCACCCGCTCGGGCTCGTCGGGCTCGACGTGGAGGCCGAGGGTCGTGAGCGAGTGGGCGAGGGTGGCGACCAGCTCGGCCTCGGAGGCGCCGTGGGGCGAGGTGCGCAGCTCGCGCAGGCAGCGCTCGAGGTCGTCGCGCTCCTCGGGCACCTCCCCGCCGGCGGCGATGATGACGCTGATGGCGCGGACCTCGACCTCCTCGAGCTCGTCGAGGAGGGCGTGGTGCTCGGGGTCGTCGTCGAGGGCGTTGGACACGTCGGCCCAGGCCTGCTCGGCGGCGTGCAGCTCGGCCTCGGCCTCCTCGAGGCGGGTCTGGGCCCGCTCGTCGACCCCCATGAGGCTGGCGCCCATGATGTAGGCGCTCCAGGTCGGGTAGCCGACCCGGTCGAGGATCTCCTGCTGGCGCTCGAGGGCGTGGGCGAGCTTGCGCTGGCCGGACCGCGAGCGCAGGCCCGAGGCCTTGCGCTCGGCGTCGAGGACCTCTTCGTGGGCGTGGCGCAGCTGCTCCTCGTCCTCGGACGAGACCGAGCGGGCGAGCGACTCCTCGGCGGCCCGGGCCTCGGCGCGGGCGGCGTCGAGGCGGGCGAGGGTGGCCACCGGGCCGCGGCCCTCGGCCTCCATGCGGGCCTCGAGCGCGGCGACCTCGCCGTGGAGGCGCAGGATGTCGACGGCGAGGGCCTGGGCCTCGGGATGGGGGACCATCTCGACGGGCTCGGGGTCCTCGATGGCGTCGAGCAGCACGCGGACGGGCTCGAGGTCGAGCGCACCCAGCTCGGCGATGCCGGCGTCGAGGGCCGCCAGGTCGGACTCGAGGGCGTGGACGTCGTCCTCCGGCGCGGCCAGGGCCGCCCCGGACTCGACCGACGCGGCGGAGATGGCCTCGCTCAGGCGGCGGCGCTCCTCGGCTGCCTCGTTCAGGAGCCGGGCGCTGTCGTCGGCGGCCTCGCGGAACACCTCGAGGGCGTCGCGGGTGTCGTGGTGGTGGCGGCGGGCCTTGTCGAGCTCGGGCACGACCCCCTCGGGGAACGTGCGCAGCAGGTCGTCGACGGGGTCGCCGGAGGCCTCGGGCGCGGGCTCGGAGCCGTCGTCGAGGGCGCCCGGGAGGTCGGCGCGGCGCACCACCGGGTCGGCGTCGGTGCGGATCTCGAGCAGGGCGAGGTTGGCCTCGTCGATAGGCAACATGACGCCGTGCGCCTCGGCCATGCCCGCGCAGGGGGGCTCGTGGCCGGCGGCGATGGCCGCCACGGTGCGGATG
>CAMFLJ010000348.1 GCA_945957335.1 uncultured Actinomycetes bacterium
CGCCCGGCGTGCGGTCGCCGGCGCGGAAGGCGTCGACCAGGCCGCAGGCGTCGCCCTGCCAGGGGCGGTCGTCGTGGGTGGTCACCGGCTCAGCCGATCGTGAGGAGCTCGACGAGGTTGCCGTCGGGGTCACGGCAGTAGACCGACTCTCCCATCGCGCCGTTGGAGGCCGGGCGGGGCACGGGGCCCTCCTCGATGGCGACGCCGGCCGCGGTGAGCGCCTCGACCGCGCCGGCGACGGGGCCCGACCAGCGGAAGCAGACGTCGGCCGACCCCGGTGTGGGCGCGACCGCGTGCGGGGCCGCAGGGGCGGCGGCGGGGTGCACGCTGATGCGCGAGCCGCCCACCTGGAGCAGCGCGATCGGGATGGCACCCGACACGAAGAGGTCGTGGTGAAGGCGCTCGGCGCCCAGCGCCCGCTCGTACCAGTCGAGCGTGGCCTCCACGTCGGCGACCGTGATCGCCAGGTGGTCGAGACCCTCCACTGCCATCGCTGCGCTCCCCTCGTGCGGTCGGCCCACAGTCTGGCCGCAGCGGAGTGGCAGAGTGGCCGCCATGCCCGCGAACCCCGCCGAGCCCGCCGACGTCCTCGTGATCGGCGCCGGCGCGGGCGGCGCGGTGGCGGCGCTGCGCCTGCAGCGGGCCGGCGCCCGGGTGGTGGTGCTCGAGCAGGGCCACTGGACCGACCCGCTCGCCTACCCCGGCACCGACCCGATGTGGGAGCTCCACGCCGGGGGGCGGTGGTCGTCGCGCCCCGTCGACCGCCGTCTGCCCGAGGACTACCCCGTCGAGTCGGGGGACTCCGACATGGGGGTCCTCAACTACAACGGCGTCGGCGGCGGCACCGTCCTGTACAACGCCCAGTGGCCGAGGCTGCTGCCGGACGACTTCCGGGTGCACTCCGTCGACGGCGTGGCCGACGACTGGCCGGTCACCTACGACGAGCTGCGGCCGTTCTACGAGGAGACCGACCGCCAGTTCGGCGTGTCCGGCTTCGGCGGCAATCCCGCCTACCCGCCGGGAGACGAACCGCCGCTGCCCCCGATGCCCCTGGGCGAGGTCGGCCTGAAGGTGGCCCGCGCCCACCACCGGCTGGGCTGGCACTGGTGGCCGGCCAGCCAGGCCATCCTCTCCGCACCCTACGAAGGGCGCCACGTGTGCGTCCGGCGGGGCACGTGCGGCCAGGGCTGCAACGAAGGCGCCAAGGGCTCCACCGACGTCACCCACTTCCCGGCGTTCCTCGCCGCCGGCGGCGAGCTGATCACCGGCGCGCGGGTGCGGCGGATCACCGTCGGCCCCGACGGGCTGGCCACCGGCGCGGAGTGGATCGACCGCGAGGGGCGGGAGCACCACCAGGCCGCGGCGACCGTGCTGGTGGCCGCCAACGCGGTGGGCACGGCCCGGCTCCTGCTCACCTCCGCCGACGCCCGCCACCCCGACGGCCTGGCCAACTCGTCGGGGCTGGTCGGCCGACGCCTGATGCTCCACCCGCTGTCGACGGTGCTCGGGATCTTCGACGACGACGTGCAGGGGTGGCCGGCCCAGAACGGGGCGCTGATCCAGACCCTCGAGTTCGCGCGGTCCGACCCCTCCCGCGGCTTCGTCCGCGGCTCCACCTGGGGGCTGGGCAGCACCGCCGGACCGGTGCGCAGCGCCCTCTCGCCGGGCGGCCGGGGCGTGTGGGGGCCCGGCCATCACGCCAACGTCGAGGCCCGCCTCGGTCGCATCGCCCAGTGGGCGATCCTGTGCGAGGACCTGCCCGAGGAGCACAACCGCGTCGAGCTCGACCTCGACAGGCCCGACAGCGACGGGGTGCCCGGCGTCCGGGTCAGCTACCGGATGTCGGAGAACAGCCGGCGGATGACCGACTACATGGTCGCCCGCGCCGGGGAGTCGTTGCGCGAGGCCGGGGCCTCCACCATCGAGGCCATGACCGGCATCCCCAACGGCCACCTCATGGGCACGGCCCGGATGGGCGACGACCCGGCCACCTCGGTGGTCGACCGCTTCGGCATGGCCCACGACGTGCCGAACCTCGGGATCGTCGACGGCAGCGTGTTCGTCACCGCCGGCTCGGCCAACCCGACCACCACCATCGCTGCGCTCGCCCTGCGCACCGCCGAGCACCTCGTCTCGTCTTGGGGCACCACCGACGGCTGGCGGCCGCGCCTGCTCGCCCTCGGCGCTCCCCCGGCCCGCCCGGCGGCACCCACCCCGGCACCCGCCTCACCGGTGGCGGTCGACGAAGGGCTCCGGGACCGGTTCGCCATCGCGGCCGACGCCATGGTCCCCGCCGACGAGCACCACCCGGGTGCGGCCGACGTCGACGCGGCCGGCGCCGGCCTCGACCGCGTGCTCGCCGCCCGCCCGGACCTGCTCGCTCCGCTGGGACGGGCCCTGGCCCACCTCGACCCCACCACCGCCGGGACGGCCTCGACGTCGGGTGCCGTGCTCGCGCTGCTCGACCGTCTCGACGCCGATGACCGTGCCGCCGCCTCAGCGCTGCGCACCAGCGTCGCCGGCGCCTACCACAGCGCCCCGGAGGCCCGGGCGGCCTACGGCTACGGCGGCCAGCAGCCCGCGCCGGTCCCGCCCTTCGGCTACCCCGACTGGCTCGACGAGGGCCTCCTCGACCACCTCCTCTGACCGGACAACCTCGGGCCCTCTGGTACAGCACATCGCCTCTGGGCACATGAACTGAACCAGAGGGGGTGAAGGGTGTCGGATCAGGCGGGGGTGAGGGTGACGGGGAGGCCCGAGGCGAGGGGCATGCCCGTGAGGGGGTCGACGTCGACCACCCGGCTGGTGAGCGTGCCCGCCGAGGCTCCCGCTCGTCCGTGGGTGAGCGACACCGTGCCCGGGCGCACCCCCTCGTCGAGGGCCACGGCCACGAGCACCTGGCCGTGGGCGGAGGCCACCACCGACCGGCCACCGTCGACCAGGCCGTGGCGGCCGGCGTCGTCGGGGTGGAGGCGCAGCTCCGGCTCGGCACCGTCGCCGGCGTAGCGCACGGAGTTGCTCCAGGCCATCTCCCGCCGGGGCACCAGCACCAGGCCGTCGCCGGCGCCGGGCACGCCGGCCGAGGCGTCGCGAGCCGCCAGCCGATCGAGCAGCACCGGCGGGGCGATGCGCCAGCGCCCCTCCGGGAGCATGGTCTCGTGCACCCAGCCGGGCTCGACCGGCACCGGCGTGGGCACCGGCCCGTTGGCCCACACCTCGTCGGGGTCGAGGGGACCGGGACCGAGCATGCCGGAGAGGAACAGCTCGTCGGTGAGGTGGTCGGGGTCGGCGCCGAAGAGGATGTCGCCGCCGTGGCGGCGGGCGAGCTGGCCCAGGATCCACCACGTCGGTCGGCGCTCGCCGCCGGGGGCGACCACGGCCCGGGTGGCCTGCATGCCCGAGGTGAGCGACACGTGCTCGGCCAGCGTGAGGTCGGCCCGCTCGAGCTGGCCGGTGGCGGGCAGCACGTGGGTGGCGAGGTCGACCAGCTCGCCGCCGGCGACGTCGACCACGGCCAGCACGTCGAGCTTCTCGAGCGCCGCCCGCACGCGGTCGGGCTCGGGCAGGGCGGTGAGCGGGTTGCCGCCCGTGACGACGAGGGCCCGCACGGTGCCGGCCTCGATCTCGTCGACGAGGGCGACGGCGGGCACCTGGCCGGCCACCCGCCGGAGGTCGGGGCGGCTGGCGGGGCCGGGGCCGGCGGGGACGTCGCCGCTCCACGGGGGCAACCGGTTCACCGCACCGCGGTTGAAGCGCATGCCACCGCTCCAGTCGAGCGAGCCGGTGAGCACGAGCAGCACCCAGCGCAGCCAGTCGACGAGGACGCCGTCGCGGGCCATGGTGGTGCCGGTCCCGCAGAAGG
>CAMFLJ010000349.1 GCA_945957335.1 uncultured Actinomycetes bacterium
GCCGTAGAGCACCCTGGCCCCGGCGTCCTCGGCTGCGACGAGCGCGTCAGCGTCGGCCAGGGTGGTGCAGAGCGGCTTCTCGACCAGCACCGCGCACCCGGCGTCGATCGCCTGGTGGGCCAGGCGGGCGTGCGAGCCGGGGGAGGTGGCCACCACCACCGCGCCGGCACCGGCCGGGAGGTCGCGGTAGGGGACGGCGGCGGCGCCCACCTGCGACGCCCGCTCCTCGGCTCGGTCGATGCCCCGCGAGGCGACGGCGACGACGGGGAGGCCCGCCACCGCAGCGGCCATGCCGTGGATCACGCTGATCGTCCCCGCACCCGCGAAGGCCAGCGTGACCGGCGGGGGAGCGGGCTCGACGGAGGGGGCTGGGTCGGGGGAGGGCCGGTCGCGTCGACGGAGCACGTCCCGGACCGTACCGCCCGCCTGCGCCGAGGCTCCGGCGCTCAGGGGCTCGTGCGCTCGGCGACGACGGCGGACACCTTGCCCGCCGCCTCGACCATCGCCGCACCGATCGCCCGGTCCCCGCCGCGGCCGAGGCGCTCGGCCCCGACGATGACGGCGAGGGCCGCGACGGGCTCGCCGTCGGCATCGAGCACGGCCGCCGCCACGGCACCGACCTCGGGTTGGTACTCGCCGTCGACGACCGCGTAGCCGTCGCGGGCTGCGGCGGCGACGGCCTCGCGGACCCGGGCGACGAGCAGGGGATCGTCGGGCATCGAGCGGGCGACGATGTCGTCGACGGTGGCCTCGGGGAGGCACGACAGGATCGCCCGGCCGGCGGCGCTCACGTGCACCGGCAGCGGCCCGGCCTCGGCCTCGAGGGTGCGCAGCGTGGTCTCCTCGGGCCCGGCGAGCAGCACCATGCGGTCGCCGTCGAGCACGAAGAACCCGGGGGAGCCGTCGAGGTCCCAGCGCAGGTCGCGGAGGAACGGGCGGGAGGCGTCGCGAGCGGCGATGACGGCCGGGCTGGTGTCGGCGAGGACGGAGAAGCGGGCGGTGACGACCCACAGCCCCGGCTGGGAGATGTCGTGGCGCAGCCACCCGGATGCCTCCAGGGTGGTGAGCGCACGCTGCACCGTGGCCTTGGGCAGGTCGAGGCGGCGGGCGAGCTCGCTCAGCCCGGCCGGCTGGCGGGCCGCCACCTCCTCGAACACCCGCAGCGCGTTGCGCACGCTCTTCACGCCACCATGTTGCCACAGTCACACGGTCGGTCCGCATCGTGGACCGACCCCTGCTAAGGTGAGGCCGATGCCGGAACAAGGGGAACTCCGGGACGTGGTGGTCGTCGACCTCTCCACGGACCTCTCGAACGCGTACTGCGCCAAGCTCTTCAACGACGCCGGCGCCACCGTCACCCACGTCGAGCCGCCCGAAGGCGCCCCGCTGCGCCGCTGGCAGTGGAACGGTGAGCCGACCAACGACGCGCCGCTCCACCGCTACCTGCGCCACGGCCAGCGCTCGGTCACCGCCACCACCGGCGACGAACAGGTCGAGGCGCTGCTGGCCGGCGCCGACCTCGTGCTCACCAGCGGCACCTCCGTGGCCGGCGACGCACGCGAGCTCGCCGCCCGCCTGCCCGGCACCGTGGTGGTGGCCATCACCCCCTACGGCCTCGAGGGCCCCTACGCCGACCGCCCCGCCACCGAGTTCACGGTCCAGGCCGACAGCGGCTCGCTGACCCCCCGTGGCATCCCCGAGCTGCCGCCGTTCCAGCTGGGCGGTCGCATCGTCGAGTGGGTGGCCGGCGCCTACGCGGGCGTCGGCGCCATGGGTGCGGTGCACCGGGCCCGCGCCACGGGCCACGGCGAGCTCGTCGACGTGTCGTGGTGCGAGGTCGCCAACCTCACCGCCTCCAACTACGCCGACCTCATGAACTCCCTGCAGGGCCGGCCCGACCTCGACCCGTCGGTGCCCTACCGCACCGTCGAGCTGCCCTCCATCGAGCCCACCTCCGACGGCTGGCTCGGGGTCAACACCAACACCCGCGACCAGTGGGAGTCGTTCTGCATCCTCATCGAGCGGCCCGACCTGCTCGAGACCGCCGAGTTCGCCTCGCTCGCCACGCGCATCGCCAAGGCCGACGAGTGGAACCGGATGGTGCACGACTACACCACCCAGCACCCCACCGACGAGATCGTCGAGAAGGCGGCGCTGCTGCGCATCCCGGTGGCGCCCGTCTCCGACGGCAAGCAGGTGCTCGCCCTCGACCACCCCCGCATCCGCGGCGTCTGGCAGGCCGACCCGAAGGGCGAGTTCGAGCAGCCCCGCCGCCCCTACCGCTTCGACGGCGAGCCCGTGCCCGAGATCCGCCCCGCGCCCGCGGTGGGCGAGCACGACGGCCAGCCCGCACCGCGACGCACCCCCCGCCCCGAGGCGTCCGGCCCCAAGCCGCTGCCCCTCGAGGGCCTCACCGTGCTCGACCTCACCGCCTGGTGGGCCGGCCCCTCGGGTGCCGCCCTCTTCGGCGCGCTCGGCGCCGAGGTCATCCACGTCGAGTCGACCCGCCGCATCGACGGCATGCGCACCGCCGGCGGGTTCTTCTACGGCAAGGAGGAGCGCTGGTGGGAGTTCAGCTCGTTCTTCCTCTCCGCCAACATCAACAAGTACGACGTCACCCTCACCCTCGACACCCCCCAGGGCCGTGAGCTCGCCCTCGAGCTGGTGAAGAAGGCCGACATCGTCATCGAGAACTTCACGCCCCGGGTGGTCGAGGCGTTCGGCCTCGACTGGCCGGCCGTCCACGAGGCCAACCCCCGGGCGATCATGGTCCGCATGCCCGCCTTCGGGCTCGACGGGCCCTGGCGCGACCGCCCCGGCTTCGCCCAGACGATGGAGCAGATCACCGGCCTGGCGTGGGTCACCGGCCACCCCGAGGACCAGCCCCGGATCCAGCGCGGCCCCTGCGACCCCAACGGCGGCCTGCACGCCGCCTTCGCCGCCCTCGTCGCCCTCGAGCGGCGCGAGCGCACCGGTGAGGGCTGCCTGGTCGAGGCCCCGATGTTCGAGGCCGCCATCAACGTCGGCGCCGAGCCCGCCATCGAGTGGAGCGCGCACCGCACCGAGGTCGTGCGCATGGGCAACCGCAGCCCGGCCGCCGCGCCCCAGAACCTCTTCGCCACCGCCGAGCCCGAGCGCTGGCTCGCCGTCTCGTGCGCCACCGACGAGCAGTGGCGCTCGCTCGCCGCCGTGATCGGCCACCCCGAGCTGGCCGACGAGCCCGAGCTCGCCACCCTGGCCGGGCGCCGCGCCGCCGCCGACCGCCTCGACGCGGTCATCGCCGGCTGGGCCTCCGGCCGCACGCTGGCCGAGGCCGTCGACGAGCTGCTCGCCGCCGGCGTGCCCGCCGCCCCGGGCCGCGACTCGCGCATCGCCAGCCGCAACGAGCAGATGCTCGCCCGCAACTACTTCGAGGAGCTCGACCACCCCGTGGTCGGCACGCACCTCACGCCCACCCTGCCGTTCCGCTACGCCAGCCTCGACCGCTGGGCGCGCACGGCGGCACCCACCCTGGGCCAGCACAACACCGAGATCCTCGGCGATTGGCTCGGCCTCGACCAGCAGCAGCTCGATGCCCTCGAAGCCGAGGGCGTCATCGGAACCTGGCCCGCAGGGGCCTGACCCCACCATCCCCCGGAGGACCACCATGACCGACCTGTTCGACCGCGTGCGGGTGATCGACGTCGACACCCACCTCACCGAGCCGCCCGACACCTGGACCCGCTCGTTCCCCGCGTCGCTCCACGACAAGGTGCCCCACATCGAGCGCATCGACGGCCGCGACACCTGGATGGTGAACGGTGAGCGCATCG
>CAMFLJ010000350.1 GCA_945957335.1 uncultured Actinomycetes bacterium
GGCTCGACCAGCGGCGCCGCGGCGCGGGCGGCGGGCTCGGCCCCGGCCACGTCACCGCCCATCAGCAGCGACCAGCCGAGCAGCTCGGCCGCCCACGCCAGCACCGGCCCGGACGGCCGCCGGGCCAGCACCGCCCGCACCAGCTGCTGGGCCTCCGCGGGCTGGTGGCCGAGGAGAGCCCGGTGGGCGGCGTCGAGGCGGTCGGCGAGATCGTCGTCCTTCACCTTGCGGAGCTGGCTCAGGTTGATGCCGGCGAGGGCGGCCGCCATCACCGCACCGAAGAGGAAGCCAGCGCTGAACGCCCACAGGCCGAGGGCTGCCGCGACCACCACCGACACGATCTCGGCGGTGCGTCGGCCCCGGCCGTGGGTGACGATGTCGCACACGTCGAGGAACACCTGCCCGCCGTCGAGCGGGAGCACGGGCACCAGGTTGAGGATCGACCAGCCGACGTTGATCCAGATCACCTGGAACAGCACCACCCGAGCGTCGCCGCTGTCGGCCACGCCGGCCCGGGCGAGCAGCACCGCGGGGACGCCGAAGAGCAGCAGGGCCGAGAAGGGCCCGGCCAGGCTGACCACGATCCGCTGGCCGGACGTGAGCTCACCCGACCCGCTGGTGAGCCCACCCAGGCCGTGCAGGGTGATGCTCGGCGAGACGCCGTAGGCCCGGAAGGCGACCGCGTGGCCGAGCTCGTGGAGCAGCACCGACACCGAGGCGATGACCACCCAGGTGACGACGTGGAACCAGGGCTGGGGCAGCCCGAGCAGCACGAGCACCAGGAGGAAGGCGGGCTCGACCCTGACGGGGATGCCCGCCAGCCGGAACTCCGGGCCGCGCGCCATGTCGACAGGCTACGGCCCGGCGGACGACGGTAGGTTCCGGGGCGTGACCGACGACGACACCGTGCTGGGACGGCTGGGCGGCGACCTCGTCGTGCGGGTCGCGGGGCCCGCCGACCACGACGCCGTGGTCGAGCTCAACGTCGCCGTGTTCGGCGAGCAGGACCGCCCTGGCGTGCGGGCGCTGCTCGAGGGCGGCTCCGGCGTCGAGTGGCTCGTGGTGGCGGCCGGCCCCGACGCCGACCGCCCCGGCGGCGGCACCCTCGCCTGCGGCTGCGCCCGCATCCCCCACCGCTTCCTGCTCGACCGCACGCCGGTGCCGGGCAGCCAGATCGAGAACGTCACCACCGACGAGCGGTTCCGCGGCCGGGGGTTGGTGCGGGCCCTGTTCGACGCCCACCACCGCCGCGCCGCCGAGGCCGGTGAGCTGCTCCAGGTCATCGGCGGGATCCCGTTCTTCTACCGGAAGCTTGGCTACGGCTACGGCTTCGACGTGCCCCCGACGATGTCGATCGGCACCGCCTCGGCGCCTACCGTCGACACCTCCTCGGTGTCGGTGCGCCCGCTGCGCGACGACGACCTGGCGTGGCTCGTCGGGCTCGATGCCGGCCGCCCGCGCGACGGGCTCACGGTCGAGCGCACCCCCGAGGTGGTGGCCACGTGGCTGGCGCGCAGCCGGCCCGGCGACGACCCGGCATGGGAGTCGCTGCTCGTGGCCGAGCGCGACGGCCGGCCCGTGGGGTGGCTGCGCACGATCACGTGGGCCGAGGAGGCCCAGTACTTCCTGCTCCCGGGCCACAGCCCCGACGTCGAGGTGGCCGACCAGCTCCTCGCCCACGCCCTGGTGGCCGCCCAGCGCATGGCCGACGTGCTCGGCCGACCCCTCGAGCTGCTGGCGTGCGACCAGCCCGGCAGCCCGTGGAGCCGCACCGTGCACCGCTCCGGCCGGCCCCGGCCCGAGCCCAGCGCCTACTACGCCCGCACCCCCGACCCCGTCGGGCTGCTGCAGGCGATCGAGCCGGTGCTGTCGGCCCGCATCGCCGCGTCCGGCCTGGCCGCCGACCGCGGCGAGGTGGCGATCTCGCTCTACGAGCGCGGCATCCGGGTGGCCTGGGACGCCGGGCGGGTCACCGCCATCGAGGCCGCCCCGCCCGACACCGACCCCTTCGAGCACGGCGGCGTGGGCGTGGCCCCCGACTGGTTCCCCGCGCTCGTGCTCGGCCGGTGGGGCGCGTCGGGGCTGGCCGAGCGCACCGACGACACGATCCTCGGCGACCACGCCGCCGTGATGGACGTGCTGTTCCCCGCCCGCCCCAACGACGTCGTCGCCGACCTCTGAGCCTCGACTCCCGGCCTCGGCCGGTGCACCCGTAGGCTGCCCCCGTGGTCGACATCGACACCGAGCACCTGCCCGAGGGCGACGAGAAGGTCCGCGCCGTGCGGTCCATGTTCGACGCCATCGCGCCCCGCTACGACCTGGTGAACCGGGTCATGACCTTCCGCATGGACGTGGGGTGGCGCCGGCGCACCGTGCGCGACCTGCGCCTCGGCCCCGGCTCGCTCGTGGCCGACCTGGCCTGCGGCACCGGCGACTTCTGCCGCGAGCTCGAGGCCCAGGGGCTCCGCCCGATCGGCTTCGACCTGTCCTACGGGATGCTCGCCAACGCCCGCACCGACGTGCCCCTCGGCCAGGCCGACATCCTGCGCCTCCCGGTGCCCGACGGCTCGCTCGACGGCGTCACCTGCGGCTTCGCCCTGCGCAACCTGGTCGAGCTGGGCGCCTTCTTCGACGAGCTCGGCCGGGCGGTGCGCCCCGGCGGCCGCATCGCCCTGCTCGAGGTCGCCGAGCCGCCCAACCCCGTGCTGCGCTTCGGCCACTCGATCTACTTCGGCAAGGTCGTACCGCTCGTCGGCGGCCTCCTCTCCGACCCGGGCGCCTACCGCTACCTGCCGAAGTCGGTGGCCTACCTGCCCGAGCCCCAGGCCATGCTCGACCGGCTGGCCGAGGCCGGCTTCGTGCAGGTCGACAGGAAGCTCCTCTCCACCGGCATCTCGCAGCTCATCACCGCCACCCGGCGGAAGCCGGGCTGGTGAGCACGCCCGCACCGGCGCTCCCCCGGCTGGTCGCACACACCCGTCCGCTCGACGCCGACCCCGACCTCCTCGCCGTCGCCGGCGACGACGGCGTGCTGTTCGTCCGCGAGCGCACCGGCCTGGCCGGGGTGGGGGTGGCTGGGCGCATCGCCCTGCCCCGCACGGGGGGTGCCGCCGATGCCGACGCCGTGGCCGAGGCGCTCGGCGCCATCGAGGTCGACGACACCGTCGGCCTCCCCGGGTGCGGCCCGGTGGCCGTGGGGGCGCTGCCCTTCGACCCCACCGCGCCCACCGAGCTCGTCGTGCCCGCCATCGTCGTGGGTCGGGCCGAGGACGGCACCCGGTGGGTCACCACGGTGGCGGAGCCCGGCGCCGTGCCCTCCGACGCCGAGGTCGACGCCGTCGTCGAGCGGGGCCTCTCGGGCCCGGTGGGCTTCGCCCGTGACGCGGGCCTGACACCCGCCGAGGAGGGCCCGGCCTCCTACGAGATCCGCTCCGAGCGCACGCCGGCCGAGTGGTGCGCCGCCGTCGACGAGGCCACCCGCCGCATCCGCGCCGGCGAGGCCCGCAAGGTGGTGCTGGCCCGCGCCGTCGACGTCACCACCGACCGACCGCTGCGGGCCGGGGCCGTGCTCGGCCAGCTGCGCCGGGCCTACCCGGCCAACCACCTCTTCTCGGTCGAGGGCTTCGTCGGTGCCACCCCCGAGCTGCTCGTCGCCCGCGCCGGCGACCGCGTGCGGGCCCACCCGATGGCGGGCACCGCGCCCCGCAGCGGCGACGCCAGCACCGATGCCCGCCTCGCCGCCGCGCTGCTGGCGTCGAGCAACACCCGCGACGAGCACCGCCACACCATCGACA